>CAYIUZ010000072.1:0-4841 GCA_964366705.1 uncultured Gammaproteobacteria bacterium
CATTTGGAAAAAACTCTTCTATCCCCCATCATCAAACAAGTAATATAAGACTTAAAAATAACCAAATAATTCTTTTTGATCTTGGCGTAAAAATTAATAATTACTGCTCAGACATGTCTAGAACAATCTTTTTCGGCAAAGCTCCGACTGAATTCAAACGAATTCACAAAACTGTTTTAGAAGCTCAAACAAAAGCAATCAAATTTCTTAAATCATCAATCATAAATCATAAATCAGTCAATGGAAACGATATCGATACGGTTGCCCGTGATTATATTACAAAACAAAAATATCCAAACATCCCCCATTCTGTCGGGCATGGAATTGGCATAGAAGTTCATGAAACTCCTCACATTTCCCCCAAATCAAAGGACGTAATAAAAGAAGGCATGATTTTCTCAGTGGAACCAGGAATTTACATTCCAAATTTTGGCGGAGTCAGAATCGAAGATTTAGTTTTAATAAGAGAGGGATTCGCAGAGTTGCTTTCCAACTCAAATAGAGAAATAATAGAGTTATAACTTACTACAATGCTAGACGAACTTAAAAAAGATCTTTCCTCTTTAAAGATTCTAATATCGCTTGGTACAATCGCTGTTGGAATATATCTCTTTGAATATGTAGTCAAATTTCTTAGGGATTTTTCAGACATTATAATTATAATTTTCTTCGGATGGTTAGTCAGCTTCATCTTGGAACCATTTGTAGATATTTTTACTAAATATTTAAAAATTCCAAGAATAATTTCAACTATTATAGTTTTCGTTTTAGCTACAGTACTAATCGGAGCTACTTTTATAGTTTTTATTCCGGATTTAGCTATCCAACTTAAAACTCTTGAACAATTGCTACCTACATTTAAACAAAATGCGCCGCCAATTGTGGCTGACGGAATAGATAATTTTACTAAGTCTATTGGAAATTACACAAATATTATTCCTTCAGTTACCCAGTTCCTGGTAAATCTAGTAACAATTCTAATTCTTTCCTTCTACTTAGTTATAGATAAGGATAACCTGAATAGAAGGATGTTCGCCTTAACTCCTAGAAAATATCATGATGAAATGAGATTTGTGCAACGCGTAATAAATCAATCCTTTGCTTCTTTCGTTAGAATTCAAATTTTATGGGGAGTAATTGGCGGAATAATTACATGGATAGTTTTAACTATTTTTGGAGTAAATTTTGCAGGATCTACTTCTCTAATCGCAGGTATTTTAACAGCTGTTCCAGTAATAGGGCCAATTATTGGAGTCATTCCTCCCTTACTTGTCGCACTAGTGGAGAGTCCTGATCAGGCGTTGATAATATTTCTAATCATATTTGTTATTCAGCAATTTATTTTTAATGCGATTGGTCCAAAAATTATAGGCAGCGCATTTAACATAAATCCAGTTATAGTGATCCTTTCTCTATTAATAGGACTTAAAGTAGCCGGAGCAACAGGAGCAGTTTTTGCAATTCCAATCGCAAGCGTAATCTTAATAGTAGGCCGTGAATTCTACAATTTTCACTTTAAAGAAAGAGAAGATTAAGACTATAAGCTTGACATCTAAAATTCTTTGTGGGAGAATATATTTAATGAAAAATGGATTAAATTTAAATCAATGGTATCATGTTCGTCTTAAAGGCGGATGTGATTTTCGTGTTTAAAAACTAAAAATTAAACAAATCATTACCGCCGAAAGGCGGTTTTTTTGTGGTAAAAAAATATGAAAAATAAAAATAAAACAATCGGAATTATCGGTGGAATGGGACCTCAAGCATCTGCGAAGCTTTTGGAGGTTTTAATTAATATTTGTACAAAAAACTTTGGTGCTAGAAGTGATTCTGAATTTCCAGAAATTATACTAAATTCTGTTGCAGTTCCTGATTTTATTTCTGATGAAAAAAACTTAAAGACTGTGTTAAATATTTTAAACAAAAGAATTAAGCTTTTGGAAAAATTTAATCCAGTGTGTTTTGGAATTGCCTGTAACACAGCTCATCTTCTATTAAAAGATCTTCAATTTAATACCAATATTCCTTTTGTTTCAATAATTGACGAGATTGTAAAAAATATTAGGGAAAAGAAAATTAAAAAAGTTGGACTTCTCGCTAGCCCAACCACTATCAAAACTGGACTATATCAGAATAAATTATCTATAGTAAATATTGAATTAATAATTCCACAAGAAAAAGAAATTCTTGTCGTCGAAAGCGTAATCAGAAATGTTTTAGCTGGGAAAATTATTAAAGAAGATCAACGAAAATTAATCTTAATCGCGGAGTCTTTAACACAAATTGGCGCTGAAGGAATTATTTTGGGATGCACTGAACTTCCATTAATCTTCCCTAAAAAATTCAATCTCCCAGTTTTTGATTCTATTGAAATCCTCGCAAGAGCACTTGCAAAAAAAGCTTATGAAACTAGCAGTAAAAATGCTATTATTAATCTATGAAAGTTGAACCTAGAACACTTAAAGGCTTTCGCGATTTTTTGCCAAAAGAAGCAAGAAAACGCTCATTTGTACTTAACATCTTGAAAGAGGTGTTTGAGTCCTATGGTTTTGAGCCACTTGAAACTCCAGCCCTTGAATACGAAGATATTTTATCCGGTAAATACGGGGACGAAGGAGATAAATTAATGTATAAATTCGTAGACAATGGAGAGAGACGTGTTGCGATGAGATATGATCAGACAGTTCCCCTAGCAAGAGTTGTGGCACAATACCAAAATGATCTTCCCCTTCCTTTTAAGAGATATCAAATCCAAAATGTTTATCGCGCAGAAAACACGCAAAAAGGGCGCTTCCGAGAATTTCTCCAAGTAGATATTGATACTGTCGGCTCTACTTCCCTACTAGCAGATGCAGAAATTATAGCAATCGCCGTAAAATCTTTTGAAAAATTAGGATTTAAAAACTTTAAAATCTACATAAACCATCGTTCAACTTTTTCGGCATTCGTTGAAAAAGGATATATTACAATTGAACAGCTTGCTCCAGTTGTAAGAGCTATTGATAAGTTTGACAAGATTGGAAAAGAAAAGGTTATGGAAGAATTAGATACTCTAGGAATTAGTTCTGAAAATAGAAACTTAATCTTAGAATCCTTAACACGAGAAAATCCAAACGAAAATTTTAGAGATTTAATTGAAAAATTAAAAGCATTTGAAATTGATGAAAGAAAAATATTTGACCCGATGCTTGCACGTGGCTTAGATTACTACACAGGATTTGTATTTGAAATTAAATCTGAAGATTATCCTGCTGGTTCACTAGGCGGTGGCGGAAGATATGATAATTTAATTGGAATGTTTTCTAATAATCCAATACCAGCGGTAGGATTTGCATTTGGTTTTGACAGAGTAATTGAGGCCATGACAGAGCTTAACCTCTTCCCTTCTGATTTAGAAGAAGCAAAAGTTTTAGTTGCAAATACTTCTCCTGATTCATTAAAAATTGCAAATGCACTTCGAGAAAAAGGAATTAAAACAGAGCTTTATGTAGACGAAAAAGACTTAGATAAACAACTTAAATACGCTGATAAAAAACAAATTCCTTTTGTTTTAATTGTGGGACAAACATTAACTTTAAAAAATATGAAAACCGGCGAGAAAAAAGAAATAACCCTAGACCAACTGTCCGATGAGCTTAGGTAAAATCCAATTATCAATTCTTGCGCTTATCATAGCCAATGTTATTTGGGGAGCTTCATTCCCAATTTATAAATGGGCGCTTGACGATATTCCTTCTCTTACATTTGTTTTTTTACGATTCTATATAGGTGCATTAATTTTACTTCCATTCGTATATAAAGATTTAAAAGTAGAGCGAAAAGATTGGTGGGATTTATTCTTAATGTCATTTGTAGGAATTACAATTTCTATTTCACTTTTAATTCTTGGTCTTAAATTATCATCCAGTATAAATGCACCAATCATAATGTCTGCGGGGCCCGTGGTACTTATTATTGGTTCACTTTTTTACCTGAAAGAAAGACTTAAAAAAAAAGTGGTACTTGGAACATTAGTAAGCCTGGTAGGTGTCTTATTAATTGTAATTTTGCCTGTTTTCAAAGAAGGTCTTGATGGAAGTGTTTTAGGAAATTTATTTTTAGTAGGTGCTGCAATTACTTCGGTAGTTCATGCGCTCTTACTTAAAAAGATTATGCCTAAATACAAGCCTCTTCCCATAGCATTTTGGCAATTTTTAATCGGCTCTCTCCCCCTGCTTCCTTTTTTCTTTATAGAACTTAACCAAACACATTGGACTTCGGACATTAATATGAAAATAATAATTGGAATATTTTTTGGCGCAGTATTGGCTACTGCTATCGCTCACTCAATTTATGCATATGGAATTAAATTTATAAAAGCTTCAGAAGTAGGAGTATTTACATATGTAGACCCGGTGGCGACAATAATCGTCGCAGTTCCACTACTTCACGAAGAAATTACACCTTTATATTTAGCTGGGGCTGCTTTCGTATTCTTAGGAATTTTTATCGCAGAAGGAAGGCTTCATTATCATCCATTACACAAATTAAGAAATAACTCTTAACTTCGGCCACTTTTTCTTCCAGCTTTTTTCGGTTACTCTCCTATTAAATATTTCTGGATCATGAACATAAAGTTTTTTATAAAGTGGATTTGGCCTAGCAGTTAAGCTTACCAGATCTTCAATTCCATGGGGCGCTAACAAAATCAATTTGCCTTTTTCCAACCTAACACCAATACAAGTCGCAGTTTCTGCCCAATCAGATAATGCATCCGTAGAATTTTTATAGGGCGTAGTTTTATGGAATAAATGCATTCTTGCTTGATTTGTCACAGACCATTTTAAGCCGGGCATTAATTA
>CAYIUZ010000073.1:0-4781 GCA_964366705.1 uncultured Gammaproteobacteria bacterium
GCAAGTAAATCAGGAAAGAGTATATTTACAATTGACAGAAATGGTAATGTAGCTGGTACATTTGGTACTAACTTTACAACAACACTTACTTCACTTAATGATGCAGACCTTACTCTTTCTATACCAAATTCAAATGCATCAACTGATACATTCTGTCTCCAGACTCTAAATAATTGTGCAGCTGTAGGATCAGTTAACTATTGGGGTCAGACAATTGGTGCTTTATATCCAATTAATTCTACTCTAGATCTTCTTATCGGAGGTCAATCAACCTCTTCAGCTAAATTCGCAATCACTGGTCTATCTGATTCTAATAACATGACACAAGCTTCTATTTCAGGACAGCTTATCGTAATGCCAAACAATGGTTACAGTGGAAGAATTGGAGTAGGAACAGAAAATCCAGGTGCTAACTGGGCTTCGCTTTCAACAGGAATTGACATATTCCCAGGTAACAATAGGATTGCAACTCTTGGTCTTCTTTCATCTGGAGGAAATGGTGGAATAATTAATTTTGGCTCTAATTCATCTTATAACTTAGGAGCTCAGATAGGATATAACTATAATGTTTCGGGAGGACTTGAATTCTGTACCAATTCTAATGCATCTACTCCATGTACAACTTCTAATTCCAGAATGTTATTAACAAATACCGGAAGAGTAGCTATATCAAATCTTGCTCCATTAGCTACCCTTGATGTAAGACCAAATAACATTGGCGGAGGTACTATCTCTATAGCTTCCGTCTCAGGTTCTACTTCATTCGCAGGATTAGTTGTAGATAACACATTTGCTTCTGGAGATATATTTACAGCAAGTAAATCAGGAAAGAGTATATTTACAATTGACAGAAATGGTAATGTAGCTGCTACATTTGGAACTAACTTTACAACAACACTTACTTCACTTAATGATGCTGATCTTACTCTTACTATTCCTAACTCACCAGCTGCTACAGATACCTTCTGTCTACAGTCTCTAGCCAACTGTGGCGGCGGATCTTCTAACTGGGATGTAGTGAGTGGAGTAATCTCGCCTAAATTAGCTTCAACTCTTGATTTGGTATTAGGTGGAACCTCTACAGCTTCAGCTAAATTTGCATTCTTAAATGTAAATAGTGGAACTCCAACGCTTAAGATTTTTGATAGCACTAAGACAAATTCACTTAACTTATACCATGATGGAACAGATGCACACATAGACACTTCAGCAGGGGAATTAATCTTAGGATCAGGAGCAGGAAATGTAATTATTGAAAACTCACTTATTAATGATACTTCTAATAACGCAGGAGCTCTCACTATATCTGATAAATTATTAGTCGAGGGCACAGAGGTTAGTAAAGCACTAGCTGTTTTTAATAATCTTGGAGCTGGAGACTTATTTACAGCCTCCTCGTCAGGAGCATCAAGATTTACGATAACCAGTGCAGGCGGATTTAAGCTTGGAACAAATGAAGGAAGCAGCGGGGAATGTATTAAGTCAGGTGGAGCAGGAGCAGCAGTGACGTGGGGAACATGCGGCGGATCATCGGGCGCAGCAGGAACCTGGGAAATAAGTTCAGCAAACGGCGTCCACTATCCAATTAATAATGCCATAGATGCTTTGCTTGGTGGAGCGTCATCTTCATCTGCGGCATTTAAAGTAACAGGCCAGGATAATCCGTTTAAGGGAACTTTAGTTGCTGCTTCTGTATCTGCAAATACATCATTTGCTGGATTTGTAGTTGATAATAAAGGCGTTGGAGATATCTTTACAGCAAGCTCAGCGGGTATGACCAGATTTACTGTTAAACAAAGCGGAGCAGTGGTTATCGGAGATGCTATAAATGGTATGACTTTTAATCCTAACAACGGTGGTCCAGTATACTCCGGAAGCGGAAGGCCAGTAAGGAGAATTATTCTGTCACCTGAATACGCAGGAGCGGTTATTACAGCCTCAACTTCAGCTGCATTCAGTGGAACCATGACTTCGGATGCTTCCACTTCAGCAAGTCTAGGCCTTGGAGGAACTACTAATAATTTCCTGACCTATTATGAATGGACTTCTTCCCAAGTCCAACTTAACGATTACACTGTGGCAGTTAGAGTAACGCTTCCCGCAGACTTCTCATCCTGGGCGCCAGGTGGTGCTGCTATGCAGGTAGCTTTTAATACAGAACTCACTACATCTAACAGTAACAAGCTTGATTTGCTTATTTCAGACATGACCAGCGGTAACGTAGTTTATAGACAGGCTCAAACATCCTCAAGCGTAAAAACCTGGAAAACAATAGATGTTTCAGCAGAAGATTTTGGTAACGGCACTCCTTGGAATACAGCAAGCCAGTCCGCAATGATTTATTTGAAGATGTATTCAAGGGATAATAATCATGTTCAGATTGGGGATATTATCTTGAATTACCTGTCTAAATTCTGATGAGAAGCATTAAAAGAATTATGAATAATGAAGTAAGAAAAATAAAGACCTTAACGATCCCGTATCGTCATGTGTCAAAAGTATTTAGCTTTGCAAGGTCTCGCCTTGCAGGCACTCGCCTTGCAGGCACAAAGCTTATAAGTTTGCTTTTGCTGTTTTCAATGGTTTTTAGCAGTTTTCCTACTAATATGGTTTCTGCACAGACAATTACACCAACGTCTGTTATTCCTCAGGCGTCACCTAGCCCAAGCCCCAGTTCTTCGCCGGGGCCTGTTAATCTTATAAATCTCCCTGCAGCCGAGTCTATGGATCAAGGCGTACCTTTGGTTTCATTTAATGATGTCCAACAGCCTTCTGCCACTTTTAAAATAATTCCCCGTACCTTTGCTCTTGGTCTTGCGAAAGCAAATTTTCAGGCAAAAGAACAGGTAGAAGTGGTTGTGAAAAATGCTTCGGATAAAAAACTTAATCTAAACGTTGAAAGCGAGAGTGATGGAAGTTATGCCCCAAGTGTAACAGAGAAAAATGTTAACGGAGATAGAATATTTACGATTCATCCTACGGCTAGACTTAGGCCCGGAAAATATAAAATAAAAGTTTTAGATGATTCCACCCAGCAGGTTATTTCACAGCAGGAATTTACATGGGGAGTTTTGGCAATTAACACAAATAAATCGATTTACTTGCCAAATGAAACTGCAAATATAGCCATAGCAGTTCTAGATGAAGGAGGACAAATGGTTTGTGATGCTGTTGTTAATCTGGAAATAACTTCCCCCACAGGACAAAAAACTACACTTTCGACTACTACAGGTACGGTTCAAGTTAACCGGGAATGTTTACTTCGCGAAGTAACTGTAAGGCCGGATTACGGCGCATCCTACACGACTTCAGGCACGGGAAGATACTTTATGAACCTAAGCGCAACAACTCTTAATGGTGAATATAGTGTAAAGGACAGGTTTGAAGTAAGGGAAAGTGTTCCGTTTGATATTGAAAGAATTACCGCGACGCGCATTTACCCGCCGGAGAAATACCCGGTTAAAATGAAAATCCGCGCAAACGAAGCGTTCCGGGGTAAAATTGTTGAAAGCGTGCCGTCTGATTTTCAGATAAGTAATCTTGGGGAAGATGGGATTATCCCATATCAGGAGGAAAGTACAGTTCCTGATAAGGGTTTTGAAAAAAGCTATGGTATCCCGATGGATTTAAATCTTCCTTTTATGGGGATTTACCCTGTAACACAAGGTTTTGGGCAGCAGATAGATGACCCTATGCATAGGAATGTATATAAAAAATCGGGTTTGGATGGACACGATGGAATTGATTTTGGAGTCCCTAGTGGTACTCCGATTCTCGCAACGGACGACGGAATTGTGATTTTGGCAGAAGAAAAATGGATTTACGGAACAAGTATTGTTATAAAACACAAATGGGGGAGAAGCTATTATGGGCATTTAAGTAAGCTTAAAGTGAGGGTTGGGGATCAAGTCTCGAAAGCAAGTGAAATAGGTCTTTCAGGTTCCACAGGGCTAAGTACAGGGCCTCATTTGCACTTTTCATTAAAACCAAATGAGAATGATATAAATAATTTGTATTTTGGTAAAATTGATCCGGCTCCTTATTTAGGTATCTCTTCAGAAGACCCAGTTCTCTCAGCTTCTGATTATCCAATTGCCACTAAAGCAATTGTCTGGAATGTAGAAATAGAAAAGGGAGCAGAATTTGTACTCGGATACCAATACTTGGCCCCAAATAGATCCCCGGACTTTTACACAATCGGACCATTACAGTTTATTAGCTCAGAAATAAAAGCAGAAAAACCAGCTAAATTTGACGTAAGTGTGGATCCTTCAATTTTGGAAAATGCTACAGCGTCGGGAGTATTAATCTCGAATTCTTCTACCGAATCGGGGGATTTAAGTTCGACTCCAACCTCTAACCCATCAAGTGAAAATCATGTAATTTTCCAGGAAATCAGACAATGGCAAATAGCAGCTGATGCCACCGACGCCATAATTCTGGACAGTAATGCAGACGGAACATGCGGATCCGGATGTTGGACTGTGCCAGCCAACTGGACAGCAGTTAATACTATATACGCTATCGGAGGCGGAGGAGCAGGAGATAATCTAAGTACCGGCGGAGGTGGCGGAGGAGGTGGGTCTTTTGCAATGATATTTAACGCTGCTATTAGCGGTAATGTAGGTTTTAATGTAGGCGCAGGTGGAACTGATGCAGTTCAGGCCGGAGACACTTGGTTTTGCAACGCAACTACTAATTGCACAGGCATTGCAACCTCGGCTGTAATTGTAAGCGCAGATGGTGGAGTTACTGCGACCAATGCAACAGGAGGGACAGGT
>CAYIUZ010000074.1:0-4745 GCA_964366705.1 uncultured Gammaproteobacteria bacterium
TAGCGCTAATTGGGGTTGGAGACGTAGGCATAATAGTAGTGATTGGAATATTTTTATAAATTTTAGAATCATGCATTTTAAAATATGCCCAGAAGAAAGTGAAAGCCGTAAAAAATAAAAAAATAATTAGAGCTAAATGGATTTTGTTTGAGTAGTGATGTCCGCCATGCCATCTTTCGGCTGAATTTTTTTCCATTAGATTCTGGTTGCCAAAACCACGAGAATAACAAGCACTGTTACTTGTCCGATTATTCCCCAAGGCTTGTCAAGTCTATTGTCAAAAGTTTTTTGGAACTTATAAACTAAATTAAAGAATGATGGTTTTGTAATTTTAAAGAATACGTAGGGTGCTGAGGCCCAGTCAAGGAATTGTGCAGCGAAAACCATAACAAGCGCGTAATATAAATTTGTTTGAGGAAACAATAAGGTTATTAATAAGATTGCTATGATATAACTAAAAATTACGTCTCCAACCGCTTCTATAACAAATCTATCGTGCGGTTTATCGTCTCTATTTGTTCCTATGTCCCAGTGTGGAAAAGCGTCAGCTGCTATGTGGGAGAGGATTGCTAAGGGTATTCCTATGATTGGATTTGAGACTGCTACGGCAATTACTGTTCCAACTACTGCATGTCCGGTCGCTGTCATATAAAAAGTATAAAGTATTATGTATTATGTATCAAGTATTCTGAGGAGTCCTTGACATACTGTTCAGTTTATATAAATAATAAGTAAGATGAATAAGTTAATTGTTCCGTTGCTTGTTTTTGTTTTCCTTACTTTTACTCCTGTCGCACTTGCTCAAAATAAAAATACATTTCCTGCTGTTTCAAATGGACCTGGATACATTCTTCCTGATAGCCCGCTTTATTTCGTAGACAATCTTTATCAAGAAATAAAATTAGTTTTAGCCCTTACCCCGGAAAAAAGAGCAATTGTAAGAAATGAAATAGTAGGTGAGCGAATGGCAGAGCTTAGGGTGATGCACGCAAGGGGTAGTAGTCGGGGGATTTCAATTGCATTATATGAATTATCCAGAGAATCTAAAGAGTTAGCGGCAGATTTAAAAGAGGCTGAGCTTGCAGGGCGGGATGTGACAAGAATTGCTAAATCTATAAATGATTCTCTTAGAGCAAATAGGCAAATTCTCGCAGTTGCTTCAGCTGGCTCTTCTGAAGAATTATCTCTTAAGTTAGATTCAGCGAATGAATCTCTTTTAATTGCAAAAGTAAATGTAGAGGATTATTTAAATCCAACTGATTTTGAAGGGGCAATTGATGAAGACTTGGAAGACGGCGTAGAAACTGCAGTTTTAGGAATTGAAACAGAAGCAGTAAGTGCAGATAAGAAGTTAGAAAAATTAGAAAAAAGAGCACAAAAGGAAGCAGAAAATGAGGCAAAAAAAGCGCTCCAGGAAGAAAAAGTAGAAGCTCAGAAGACAGCAGTAAAAGAAATGATTCAGAAGAAAAAAGAAGCTCGGGAAAAAAGAAAGAAAATGCTTGAAGAAAGAAAGAAAAAAATACAGGAGGCAAGGGAGGCGTTAAAGAAATCTAAAGAGGCATCTAAGAAAATAAAAGAAGCTAAGGAATTAAAGAAAATTACTCCAGTGCCAACAATTACAGAAACCCAATAAAATTACTCTAGTTCCTCGCGTTTGTTAGCGGCAAATAAGAACCATTGTTCGAAGAATCCGATTGTTCCTTTAAATGGTGCCTCGATTAAAAAGTCTATAACTAAAAGTAAGAAATTAATTTGAGAAATTCCCTCAGTCAGGCTTCTTCCTACTTTAACAATTGGGATAAATAAAAAGTCAAAGAAAGGCGTAAAGATACTTTGCTTTTTTATTACTGTATAAATGTGAGCTGTTTGATAAATTCTATAAGAAAGAAACGAAATAATTGCTATAAAAAATATAAAAATTCCCTTGCTTATTATATTAAAGTCTAATAGTCCCAGAATATACCAGGTAAGACTAAAAGTTCCAATGATAGATAAAAACCAAAGAATTGAAAAAACATAGTCATAGATAGTTTTCTTTCCAGTAGCTTTTAAATTTACGGTTATGTTGTGATTAAGCGATGGGTTTTCTTCATAAAGAAGTTTTGTAATATCTTTATAAATTACCTCAGAGTTTTCCTTAGAAGGTGTTCTGATGCTAAGTCCCACAATGACCATAATTAGAGGAGGAAGTGCAGTGTTAAGAATTATAGAAGTCCATTGAATTCCGCCGAAAAAAATACTTTCAAAAGTTCCTTCAACTGCTAGAGCTAAAATCGCCTTTGTAAATAAAATAAAAATAAAACTTCTGACGATAGCTGTTTGAACTTTTTGGCGAATTAGAGAATATCTATTATCGCAAGTATCAAATACCAGCTCTTTAAAAACACTTTCGTCTCTTACAATTTCTTTTATATTTCCTTTTTCGCGAGTTAAAACATCATAAAGAATCGAAAAGGAGGGGGTCTTTTTTCTAATATGATTTGCGATTTTTTCTTTCCTGGGATATGTTAATTGTTTTTTAATTTCTTTATATCCTCCATCGAAATTTTCCGCAATCTGAATAATGCTTGATTCATTTAGTTTTCCAAAAATTTCTTTAAAAAGCCTGAATCTAAGAAGCGCTAAATCATCTCCGCCAAAAACTTTTCTTATGGCGATAAAAACTTGAATATCCCGGGTCTGCTCTGAGTCATCTGTAATTTTGACAGAGTCTTTTAAGTTTTTAAACATAAAATTTGCTACTGCTGCTTTTTCTTTATTCGGAATTAGTGTTTGTAGGATTTCGCAGGAAAGAATTTGAATTATAAATTCATGTAAATCATCGCGGGATAAAACTTTTTTACTGGAAACTATTTTCTGCAGTTTTAAATGTAATGAGATTGAGCTTGCAAGTTCATTTACGATTGACTCAGGAACTGAGGCATTTGGAAGATAGCCTGCCCAAACAAGCTCTCTAAGTAAGTCTGTTGCTAATTTCTTCGAGTCTGGTTCCAAGAAGAGCATCCTTTTTAGCATGCGTTCAATTGCGCGTCTGGGAATGGTTTCTTCACTTCCGTAGTCCATTGCGGTTCTAAATTTTTCGTAGAAAGAGGCGACTTTAGAGATTAATTGATTTACGACAATCTTGTCATCATCTTTATCTTTGATAGTTTCCTCAAAAACATTGATTAAGGACTGAGCAGTTCTTGATAAGTTAGGTTCATCTGGCGACATTTTTAGTAGATTAGATTATAGGTAAAGCTAAGGGTAGTATCAAGTATTATGTATTTAGTATTAAGTATTGTAAAATGTAGCTATGATTAAGTTAAAAGCTAAAGAGTTAAGAAATATTAAGCCGACTCCTGAGGAGTTTGCGAAAATAAAAAAGAATCCAATTTATATTATTTTAGATAATGTTTTGGACACATATAATATAGGTGCGATATTTCGTTTGGCTGACGCTGTTGCCGCAGAAAAAGTTATAATTTGCGGAGAAAGTGAAATTCCGCCACACACTAGAATTAAAAAAGCTTCAATTAATACTACGGAGTGGGTTGGGTGGGAATACAAGGAAACTGCGATTGAAGCGATTAATGATTTAAGATTTAAGATTAAGGATTTGCAGGTGGTATCTATTGAATTAGATAAGCGTTCAGTCCCTTATGATTCTGCGGATTATAAATTCCCAATTGCCTTAGTAGTTGGGCACGAGACTACAGGCGTATCTGAGGAGGTTTTAAAAGAATCAGATCTCATAGTTGAGCTTCCAATGCATGGAGTAAATATTTCTCTAAATGTTATGGTAAGTCTAGGAATAGTTTTATATAAGGTAGTTGAAGGTTTGCCTCATGAATAAGCCTCAGGGAATGAAAAGGATCTCTCATGAGATTGAGAATTGTAAAGTTTGTAAAGTTGGAAAAAGCGGGAAAGCTGTGGTGGGAGAAGGGTCTCTCGATGCAGAAATAATTTTTATAGGTGAAGCGCCGGGAAAAAATGAAGCATTGGTTGGCCGTCCTTTTATCGGTAGATCGGGGAAATTATTAAGATTTATGATTACATCAATTGGTTTGCTTGAGTCAGAAGTCTATATAACAAGTCCGGTTAAATATTTACCCGACAGGGGAACCCCAACTTCAGAAGATATTGCGCACGGGAGAACCCACCTTGAAAAACAGTTACAAATTATAAGTCCTAAGTTAGTAGTTTTATTGGGAAGAGTGGCTGCCGAGGGGGTTCTGCAAAGCAGAATTCAGGTAACAAAAGAACATGGAAAGATAATCCAAGAAAAAGATGGAATAAAATATTTTCTAACTTTTCACCCCGCCGCAGTTCTCAGATTCCCCTGGAAGTTTAAGAATGATTTTGAAAAAGATTTTATGAAATTAAAAAGCATACTAGCCCTTTAATTTCAAATTTCTTTTATATATAATCCTCTTTTGCAGTATATGGTAAAAATTGGAAGAAACACACAGAAAACAACAAATTTCAAAAAGCACACAACTAAAAATCCAATAGGCAGGGTTTTTCTTAATAATTTTTTAAATACTGTTGTTAAGACTACACGCCCCTTAAACATAGATACTATTCTTGACGTTGGCTGCGGGGAAGGATTTACACTTGCAAGGCTAAAAAAAGAAAAAATCGGGAAAAGTTATGAGGGGATTGAATATGAAGATTCGGCAATAGAACTAGGAAAAAAACTTTATCCCGGACTTGAAATTAAAAAAGGAGATATCTATAAGCTTCCACATAAAGATAATTCATTT
>CAYIUZ010000075.1:0-4723 GCA_964366705.1 uncultured Gammaproteobacteria bacterium
CGTATGCTCTTGCGATTTCCTCAATTATGTCTTCTTCGATCAAAACTTCGCTAGAGCGAATCGTAGGAACTGTAACTTCCATTAAATCGCCTGATTTTTTAACTATAAAACCTAACTTTTCAAGAATATCAATTGACTTTGTAGCAGGAATCTCAACGCCAATAATTTTATTTATTTTCTTAACTGAAATTTTTATGTTATTAGTTTTTGATTTATTTGGATAAATGTCTAGGGTTTTTGAAATAACTTTTCCTTTAGCCATTTTTTCATAAAGTTCTACTCCCCTATTGAATGCGTCCACCATTAGTTCCGGATCAATTCCCTTTTCATTAATAATTGCGGCTTCAGTTCTTATGCCAAGATTCATAGAAGTATTTCTAATTTTTTTAGGATTGTTGTTATCCAGGAAAAATAAAATTCTTTTTGTATTATTTTGTACCACAGAATTTTTTGTACCCATTACTCCCAAAAGATCGATAATTTCTCCTCTTCCATTATCAGCGACTATGTCTCCGCCAAAAAGTCTATATTTTTTCCCATCAAGAGTTGTTAGTTCTTCACCAGATTTTGATTCTCTAATAATCATCTTTTTGGTGTTTAGTAAATCGTAATCAAAAACGTGACATGGATGTCCGATTTCTCGCATTACATAATTTGTTACATCAATCAAATTATTAAGACTTCTTATTCCAGATTTTTCGAGTTTTTCTTTTATTTCTTTAGGGCTTTCCCCTATTTCTACTTCCATGACAACTGCCATAATTCTATTAACTAGCTTTGGATCATTAACTATTTCTATTGGAAATGAAATATTTGCATTGGGAGCTTTAGTAATTTTTATATCTTTAAAATTTGCGGCTGGTTTTTCAATAACAGTTCCTGCTTCCCTAGCAATTGCTCGAACACTCATGAGATCTGGTCTATTTGTAGTTACCTCAATATCATAAACTTCATCATTATCTACTTTTTCAATTCGTTCGACGGATACACTTGTTAGAGAAAGTTCGCGAGCAATTTCTTTACTTGTCGCTTTTGTTTCTAAAAATTCTCTGAGCCAGGAATCTACTATACGTATATTCATAATTATTTCCTCTTTGTCATCCCGAATTTATTTCGGGATCCTGAAACAAGTTCAGGATGACATTAAAACCTAGAATTGCTCCAGAAATTCTAACTTATTGCTATACAAAAGTCTTAGATCATCGATTTCAATTCCCTCTTTCATCATTAAAACTCTTTCAACTCCCCAACCGAATGCGAAGCCATTAAATTCTTTAGGATCAATCCCGCAATTTATCAAGACATTTGGGTGAACCATTCCAGCTCCACCCATTTCGAGCCAGCCCTCTTTACATAATTTGCATCCTGCGCCTTCACAAACTCCGCAGCTTACGTCCACTTCAAAACTGGGCTCTGTAAATTCAAAATGATATGGTCTAATTCGGGCTTTTCTGTTTTCACCGAAGTAAGATTTTACAAAATAATCTAAGACTCCTTTTAGGTTAACAATTGATAAATCCTTGTCAATTGCGAGTCCTTCAAATTGGTGAAACATTGGAGTATGCGAAACGTCAGATTGGCGTCTATAGCACTTAGCGATATTAAGCATTTTTATAGGAGGTTTTGAGCTCAACATTTCCCTGATTTGTCCTGAAGAAGTGTGCGGCGTTAAAAGCATGGGGCCATATTTTTTGCTTGATTCTTGATCAATGAAAAAAGTTTCCCAGTCGTCTCTTGCAGGATGTCCTTCTGGAAAATTTAATGCTCCAAATGCATACCAATCCCATTCCACTTCAGGATATCTAACCCTGGTAAAGCCAATCCGGTCGAAGATAGAAGTTATTTCAGAAATTGCCTGAGTTATCAGATGATGATGGCCTAAAGGAGGACGAATTCCTGGATTTGTAACATCTATTCGCTCAATTTTTGCGCGTGTTTCTCCATGCTTTGCGTCTTTTGTCTTTTCTTTAAGAGTTTCTTCGATTGTGTTTTTTACTTCGTTTGCCAAGACTCCTATTTCTTTTCTTTTCTCCGGATCAATTTTAGGAAGTTGTTTTAGTAATAATGTTAGTTGACCGCCTCTTCCTAAGAATTCTAATTTAATTTCTTCTAGTTCTTCTGGATCATCTGTGTCTAGAATTAGACTCATGGCATTATTCTTAATGTTAATTAATTCATTTTCCATATAATCATCATCGCCTCACCTTTTTTCCTCTCCCTAGGGAGAGGATGAAGAGAGGAGGGTTTATCCTAAGTATATCGAATTTTGAAGTAAAATGCAGTTTACGAAGTATTATCTTCTGTTAATCATATCTAGAAAATCTAGACTAAATCTTTTTCTCGTGAGTGGTCTTGATAGATCCCGTGTTGCCTCATCAAACAATTCATCCGGAGTTTTTTTGCCAAATCTCATAATTAAGAGAGTAAGGTCTGGGAGTCCTCTTCGTTCAGTTAGAGCTCTATCTATTAAATTACCCGTTAATCGTCTTCGGATTCCTTTTTGTCCCGTATAAACAGTGACCTCCCCTTCTTTCTCAGGACCCGGCGAAATTGAAATATTTGAATCCATTTCCGCTAATGCACTCCGTGAAACTTCTTCTATTTCTAGTCTGGTTTGCGTTAGTGCATGATACGGAGCTGTAGCATGTGCAATATCTCTAGCGATCCAAAGATTAGTATGAGCACCCATGGCCACATTAGAATCCCGCCTGTGTAGTGTATATCCTCTAGCGATGTAATCTTGCCTTACTGCTTTTACTGAATTCACTGCTCTCCTTGCCTCAAATCTTACACTGCTTGGAGATGGCCTTGATCCCTCATTCATGGATGGGATAATAACACCTTAATTTTTTAATGTCAAACCTTCAAGCCGCAATTTCTCTACGTTCTGGCGCTTCCATTCTCACTTCCATTTCCCGTTTACTTAGCCTCGCAAGGCGTCCCCTTGCGAGGCTAGCAGGCTCAATTTGAGCACAAAAAAACCTCCCGTCTTGGAAGGCTTATTGCCGTTAAAATTTTGGCAATACGTTACCTCCCGTTTAAGGATGTAAAGTAAAACCCAAAATTCAAACTCTTAATCATAAATGTATAATACTATTATATTTTTCTTGGTGCAATTTCGTGTTGCACTCCCATTTCTAATCTAACTGTTCTTCCTTCGTTTGTGTCGTCTTTTATTGGTGCAGCTGATATTTTTACTTGATACGCTTCTGCTATCTGGGTGACAGCTCCCATTGCCAGTTGACCCCACCCTAAGGTAGTTCTCCACATTTGTCCTTCTTGTATATCTGGGATTTGGTGAATTTCAATACTATTATCTAAATTTAATAAAACTTGATCTCCTATATGTTCTTTTGGCCCAAATCTCATAATTCCGTCACTTCTTATGGAGCCGAAAAACCCATATTCTGGTGAAACCATGCCAAATGTTATTACTGGTTCTTCTTGAATTTGACCATTAACAATTACAGTTCTTGATTCAACTGCACCAACGGAAAATAACATCCTGGAAATTTTTCCAACTTGTTCTGATGTTTCATGAGCAGGAACACCTAGTTTTCTGTCAATTCTAGTTCTTGCGTCCGCAATTGCTTTTTGTAGATTAGGGTCTAATTCAATTCTTTCTCTGTCCATAAATTGGGATTTTAACAAAGATCTATGCTTAATGTCAATTTATTCGCTTAAGAGTTACGGTGTGGCCTATTTGGACAAAATCGTTGTTCGCCGGAGTTCGAATTACACGTCCTTCTTGGACAAGTTGCTTTAAATGTCTAATTTTTCTATCCAAATCGTTAAGTTCGAATCGCGCTCCTTTATAAAACCCGTTTTCAGAAAGATCTCCCATGTTTCTAGCTTTTGTTAAAGTTGCTACAACTTCAGGTCTTTTTTCTTCAGCCTTTTTTAGATCGGACTTTAATTTTTCAAATCCTTCTTTAGTAAAAAGTCCCATAAAGATATTGTATCAGAGGTTATTTAACTGAGGAAACGATTTCCTTGAAAGTGGTTGGGTCGTTTTGAACTAAATCATTTAAAATCTTTCTGTCTAGTTCTATCTTTGCGATTTTAAGTTTATTTATTAAAACGCTGTAGGAAATTCCCTCTTTTTTTGAAGCTTCTGAAATTCTAGTTATCCAAAGAGCTCTATTGTCTCTTTTTCGCAGTTTTCTTCCATGATATGCATATTGGCCAGCATGAAGTGCCGCCTCATGTGCATCCTTTGTTAGTCTATTTCTTGTGCCGGTAAAACCTTTGTTACCTTCAAATAATTTATTATGTTTTCTTTTAGAGACTACGCCTCTTTTTACTCTTGCCATATTAGTAATTAGATACTAGATATTAGTTACTAGTTCTAGACATTTAACATTGATTTTACTTTTTTTGCGAATGGTTTACTTAAATTTCCCTCAACTTTTCCACGTCTGATTGCTCGGTTGCTTTTGTTGGTTTTTAAGTGGCCGCTATTTTGGTGCGAAAACATAACTTTTCCAGTTTTTGTAACCTTAAAGCGACGGCTGACTGATCTCTTTATCTTGTGTTTGTTCTTCATCATTTTTCTTTTCCTTTTTCTTTTCTGGAGAAAGCATTGATATTAGCTGCCTTCCTTCGAAATGTGCCTCCTTATCTACTTTAGAAACGTCTGAAAGTCTTGTTATAGCTTTTCCTAAAACCTGATGTCCGAATTCAGGGTGTCCCATTTGGCGACCCTTAAATCTAACAACAAGTC
>CAYIUZ010000076.1:0-4714 GCA_964366705.1 uncultured Gammaproteobacteria bacterium
CAAAACGAGATGCTTTTTTGCAATCGATACACCTTTTTTAATAGCAGATGAAACATCCGGAGCTTTTCCTAGTCCAACCCCAACTTTTCCTTTTCGGTCACCAACAACTGCGATTACTGAAAATCCTATTTTGTTTCCGCCTTTTGTTTTCTTAGATACACGACTTACCTGTACGATTTTTTCTTCGTATTCGTCTGAACGTCTATCTATTTGATTTGTAAAATTAGCGTCTGCCATTTTTAGAATTCAACTCCTCCTTCTCTTAACCCTTCTGCGATACTCTTAACTCTACCATGATATGCATAACTTCCTCTATCAAAAACGATCTTTGTAATTTTTTTAGCTTTTAATTTAGATGCCAGTGCTATACCTAACGCTTTTGCGCTTTCCGTTTTTGTTCCTTTAGTTTTTAGGTTTTTTTGACTCATTCCTACCAATGTTACACCTTTAATATCATCAATGAGCTGTGCTGAAACATACTTATTAGATCTTGTAACAGTTAATCTTGGTCTGTCTGCACTTGATGTAATATTTTTTCTTGTTCTTAATTGTCTTCTTGTTTTCGTTGCGTTCATATTATTTTGCTCCTGCAGCTCCTACTGCTTTTGCTGCTTTTCCAACTTTTCTTCTAATTCTCTCCCCTTGATATTTAATTCCTTTTCCTTTATATGGCTCAGGTGGTCTTACAGCTCTAACTTTTGCTGCCACATTTCCTACTATTGCTTTATCTACTCCACTTACTGTAACTATATTTTCTTCTACAAGAAACGTTATAGTTGGATCTGCTTTTATAATAACTGGATGAGAAAATCCAACTGCTAGTGTAAGTGTATTTCCAGAAGCTTGTGCTCTATATCCTACTCCGGTCATTTCAAGTTTTTTAGAAAATCCTACACTTACTCCCTTTACCATATTTGCAACATATGCTCTTACTAATCCTGATAAAGCTCTTGATTTTTCAGTTTGGTCAGTTGTTGTTACCAAAACATTTCCTTCTTCAATTTTTACTGCAACGCCTTTTGGAATCCCAAAGAAGAGATCACCCTTAGATCCAACTACTTTTACGCCATCATTTTCTAGAGTAACTTGTACTCCTTCTTTTATTTCGACTGGTATTTTAGCAATTTTTGACATATGTATATTTTATTTGTTCGTTACCAAATTTCGAACAATATTTCTCCTCCTAATCCTTTCTTTTTAGCGTCGTATCCACTCATTACACCCTGACTTGTGGATAATACTACTTTATGTCTTCCTCTTCTTTCAATATCATTTATTTTCTTTGATGGCTTATAAACTCTCAAAGATGGTTTTGAAATTATAATTACATTTGATAAAACCGGTGTTCTTTTTTCGTAAGAAATAACAGCATGCAATCCTCTTTTAACTCCATCTTTTGTTTCTTTAATTTCTGTCAAGAATCCTTCTTTCTGCAAAACCTTACCAATTTCTTTATTTATATTTGAATAAGGAAGATCTACCTCGCGTCTTCTTGCAAGTGATGCATTTTTTATTCTGATTAAAAAGTCTGATACTGAATGATTCATAATTTTTTATCTTACCAACTTGCCTTTGTTACTCCTGGTAATTCTCCTTTCGATGCTAATTCTCTAAAACAAATTCTACATACTCCAAATTTTCTCATATAAGATCTGTTTCTTCCGCAAATGTTACAGACACTTTTAGAACGTGTGCTATATTTTGGTTTTCTTCTTGCGCTAACTGTGTTTGATGTTTTTGCCATACGTTCCTTTCAGTCAAAATTATAGATTAAAAATAAAATCTAAAATCTTTTTCCTTTCTATTTTTGAGATTTGATTTATCATTTTTTATTTAGCGAAGGGCATTCCTAATGAACGTAGGAGTGCCATTCCTTCCTGATTTGTTTTTGCACTTGTAACAATTGTTATTTCAAGACCCTGTACTTTATCTAATTTTGAAGGATCAATTTCTGGAAAAACAATCGGTTCTGAAAATCCCAATGAGTAATTTCCGCGTCCATCAAAACTTTTTTCACTTACTCCTCTAAAGTCTCTTAAACGAGGAAGAACGATACCAACTAATTTCTCATAAAAATCATACATTCTTTTTCCTCTAAGAGTTACTACTGCTCCAATTTTATCTCCTTCTCTTAATTTAAAAGTAGCAATAGATTTCTTAGCTGCTGTTACTTTAGGTTTTTGTCCTGTTATCTGAGTTAAGATATTTACTGAATTTTCTACATTTTTCTTATCAGCTAATGCATCTTTCACTCCGATGTTTACTACGATTTTCTTAAGCTTAGGTGTTGCATAAAAATTATTTATATTTAATTCTTTCTGCAAATCCATCGCAATTTTTGTATTATATTTTGTCATTAAGTTATCCATATTTATATTTTTTTATTACACTTTCTACAAACCCTTACTTTTTCTTTATTATCAATTTTATATCCAATTCTTGTCTCTTTATGACAGCTTGGACAAACTAAAGCAACATTACTTACTTTAAAAGGTTTTGTAATTTCAATAATTTCTGATGGTTTATTTTGAACTCTTGATTTGTAATGCCTCTTGTAAAGATTCAAACCAGGAACCAGAACCATGTCTAGTTTTGAAAATACCTTCTCTATCTTTCCTCTTTTTCCTTTATCTTTTCCTTTTACTACAATTATTTCGTCTTCTTTTTTAAGTTTCATATTATAACACCTCTACAGCCATACTAGAAATTTTCATAAATCCCTGATCTCTAATTTCTCTTGCTACTGGTCCAAAGATACGAGTTCCTACTGGGTTCTTATCTTTTCTATTATCAATAATTACTGCCGCGTTATCAGAAAATCTTATATAAGAACCATCTGGTCTTTTAAATTCTTTTCTACTTCTAACTAATACTGCCTCTACCATTTCGCTCTCCTTAACAGTTCCAGTTGGGCTTGCTTCTTTAACAACGCATTTTATAACGTCTCCAATAAATCCAAACTTTCTCTTAGAACCATTCCTGGCCTGAATTACTAGTAATATTTTTGCGCCGCTATTATCTGCGACTTTCAACATTGTTCTATGTTGTACCATGATTTAGTTAATAGTTATTAGTTAATAGTTATTAGTTCAAAACTTAGAACCAATAATTTATAACTTATAACTTTTTGGCTCCTTTCTTTTCCTTTTTTACTGCTGGTTTTTCAACCTCTACCTTTATTTCTGCTTCTGGTTCTTCAACTTTTTTAACAGTTTTTTTAACATGCTTTTCAGGAATAATTTCTAGAATCTTAAAGTATTTGTCTTTAGACATTGGTCTTGTTTCTCCAATTTTTACTTTATTCCCAATCACAACTTCAAATTCCCCAGTATCTGCTTTTAGCTTTTTACTAAGTCTCATTAGCTTTCTGTAAAGAGGGTGAGGAGTTCTTCTACTTACCTCAACGACCACTGTTTTATTTTTTCCTCCGCTTACCACTATTCCTTCAAATATTTTCATATTACTTACCTACCTCCACAACTTTTGCTCCCTCTGCTGTTAACTGTTTCTCTTTAATTAATGTCATTATTCTTGCTATTTCTTTTCTGGTATTAAAGATTATTCTTGTATTCTTTAACTTATTTTGCTTGTTATCTAAATTTAATTTAAATAAATCTTCTCTTTTAGATTTCAAGAGATCTTTTAAATCTTTTTCGGTTTTACTACTAATATCTTTAACGTCTTTTTTCATAATTATTCTTTATCAATTATTCTAGTTTTTAATCCTATCTTGTGTGAAGCAAGTCTTAACGCAGCATGAGCTATTTCACTATTTACTCCTGCCATTTCAAACAAGACTCTCCCTGATTTTACTGGCGCTACGAATTCTGCAATATCTCCTTTTCCTCCACCCATTCTGACCTCAGGTGGTTTCTTACTGATTGGCTTATCTGGAAATATTCTTATCCAAACACGTCCTCCTCGCTGTGTGTAATGAGTAATAGCACGTCTTGCTGCCTCAATTTGGCGAGCCGAAATCCAACCTGTTTGCTCGACAATTAATCCATAATCTCCAAAAGAAATTTTTGTTCCAGCGTGTGCGAATCCCTTTAAATTTCCTCTAAATTGTTTTCTAAATTTTGCTCTTCTTGGTGTTAACATAGCTCACCTTCCAGTCGGGAATTTTCAATTTTCAATTCCCAATTTTCAATTAAATTCATAAATCTTAAATCATAAATCATAAATCTAGTCCTCTTTCCTATTTATCCAGACTTTTACTCCGATATATCCTTTTTTAGTAAGAGATGGAACACTTGCATAATGAACATGCTCTCTAATTGTAGATAATGGAACAGTTCCTTGCTGAAGTTTTTCTCGTCTTCCAATTTCAGCTCCATTGATTCTTCCAGATAAAATAACTCTAACTCCTAATGCCCCTGATGCCATTGCACGGTCCACTGCTTGACCAATAACTCTTTTATGTGGCATTCTTCTTGCTAACTGGTCTGAAATATTTCTTGCAACTAAATATGCATCAAGATTTGGCTCTTTAACTGGTTCGATTCTTATATCCATTTTTGGTAAACTTTTCTTTGATTTGTTTTTTGAAAGAAGTTCTACTAAAAATTTCTTAAGCTCCTCTAGTCCTGCTCCCCCTCTGCCAATAACCATTCCAGGCTTTGAAACATAAGCAGTAATCTTAATGCTATTTATACTTCTTTCGATCTCAACTGTTGATATTCCAGCTCCCTTTAATCTTTCAGTAATTGACTTC
>CAYIUZ010000077.1:0-4632 GCA_964366705.1 uncultured Gammaproteobacteria bacterium
TGTGATATACTCCGCTCTTTCCCTTGAATTGAAAAACTACAGTATCTGTGGAATTTACCTTGGCATGTCTGTTCTTTAAGGTAGTAAGGCCGTATGAATTATTTTCTTCTTCGTATTCCTCATTTCCAACTCTAATTAACGTATTTTCCAAAAGCCAGACGATAGTAGCAAGTATTTTTTCTCTGGTAATTTTTGTTTTTTCCATGTCCCTTCTAACCTTATTTCTAATGATGGGAAGGTGTTTGGCAAATTCCATAATATGTGTAAATTTCTCTCCTTGGCTCATTTTTATCCAGAGTGGATGATATCGATATTGTTTTCTTCCTCTCGCATCAATTCCCGTAGCTTGAATGTGGCCGTTTGCGTATGGGGCAATCCAGACATTTTTGTAAGCTGGAGGAATAACTAATTTATTAATGCGGTCAATTGTAGCTTGGTCTGTGATTTTATTTTCTTGTGTATCGAAGTAAACAAATTTATCTCCAATTATTTTTCTAGTGTAGCCTGGTTTTTTGTCATTACTATAGCGAAGATTAACTTGGTCTAAAATATCTTCTGTCGCCATATAGAACGATTATACACAATTTGGTTATTTGTCAATTGCTGTTAATAGTGGAGAAAATGGGGACGGTCCTAAAAAAGGTTGATAGGGTAATCTAAAATCAGAACAGTTAGGAATCGTATAGATCAGCATCTAGATTTAAAACTATTTGTTATTTGGATTGAATTGGCTTGATTTCTGAGGACCGTCCCCTCAGGAAAAGTTTTATAAAAATATAAGCGGAAATATTTGGAAGAATAAAGTATTTAAAAATTAAACCTAAAGAGATAAAATGGTTTAACGAAGAGCTGTTTGGAGAGGATGGAATAGAAGCGTTTAAATTTTAATGAAAAATGCTTTAATACTTCATGGAAAAGGAGGAGATTCAAAAAGTAATTGGTTTCCTTGGCTTAAAGAAGAACTTGAGAAAAAAGGCTATGAAGTTTGGATTCCAAATCTTCCAGGAGCCGGAGTTCCAAATGTTAAAATAAACACTGAGCTTTTATTAAATAGTGATTTTGAATTTTCTAAAGACACTATTATAGTAGGTCATTCTGCAGGATCAGTTCAGATACTTCATTTATTAAGTAGTTTACCAAAAGAAATAGAAATAAAAACTGCATATCTAGTTGTATCTTTCATGAATGATTTAGGATGGGAAGATCTGAGAGGGCTTTTTCTGGAACCATTTGATTTTGAAAAAATAAAAACGAAAGCAAAAAAGTTTATATTTTTTCATTCTGACGATGATCCATTTTGTCCGCTAGATCACGCAAAATATTTAAGCGAGAAAGTTAATGGAGAACTCGTTATAATACCAGGACAGAAGCATTTTAGTATTTCCACAAGCGGAGAAAAATATAAGGAGTTCCCAGAGTTACTAGAGAAAATAAAAGAAAATGAATAAGAACTTAAAATCGATATTTATCCCAGGAAATGGTGGAGGAACACCAAAGGACGGTTGGTTTCCATATCTTAAAAAAGAACTTGAGTCAGTTGGAGTTGAAGTAATTGATACTGATTTTCCTGATAGTGATTTAGCGCCAGAAAGTTCGTGGATTCCTTTTCTTCATGAATTAGGAGCTAATGAAAATACTATTCTTGTAGGATATTCAACTGGCGCAATAGCAGCGATGAGATTTGCTGAGAAAAATAAAATTTTCGGTAGCGTACTCGTAGCTACATATCACACAGATTTAAATAATCCCTGGGAAACAAAAGCCGGGTATTTTAATAGACCTTGGGACTGGGAAAAAATAAATAAGAATCAAAACTGGATTTTACAGTTTGGTTCAGTTGATGATCCGTTTGTTCCAGTTGAAGAAGCGAGATTTGTTCATGAAAAATTAGATTCAGAATATCAGGAATTTACTGATCAAGGACATTTCGGAGCAACGTATTTAAAGACAGAATTTCCAGAATTAGCGAAGGCATTAATTGAAAAATTAAAGTGATATAATCCCCATTAATGGCAGAGAAGATTATAGGTATAGTTTTTGATTTTGACGAGACTTTAGGCCCCGATACTATCTCCCTTTTTCTAAACCAGCAAAAAATAAATCCAAAAATCTTTTGGGAAGAAGTAGGCAAAATGGTAAAAGATGGATGGGATCCGCCGCTGGCTTACATGGATAAGATGCTTAATTTGTCTCGCACCGGAAAGTTAGATATCTCTAAAAAAAGTTTAAATAAAATGGGAAAAACAGTTAAGCTTTTTCCTGGACTTCCAAATGGCCTTAAAGAATTACAGGAATTTGTAAAAAGAAATCCGGAATTAAAGCAAGCAAGAATTAATTTAGAATTTTACATAATAAGCGGAGGACTTGAGGAAATGATTAGGGGGACAAAAATTGAGCCGGAGATAGATGGAATTTTTGGATGTAATTTTTCTTATGATAAAAAAGGTTTTGCCTCTGGCATAAAGTCTGCAATTTCATTTACTGAAAAAACTAGATTTATTCATGGAATTAGAAAAGGAATATCAGTTCGCGATCTAAGGGAAAATCCATATAGAATTAATGATTCGATTTCTTCTAATGAACAACGAATCCCTTTTTCTCATATGATTTATGTAGGAGATGGACCAAGTGATGTGCCATGTCTCTCATCGGTTGTTAATAATGGTGGAACCGGGATAGGTGTTTCATCTCCAACGGGAACATTTAAAAAAGGATATGAGTTAGCGCGCGGAAAAAGAATTACGGTTGGGCCTTATACTGCAAATTATAAAAAGGGCGGAGACTTAAGGAAGGTGCTTGAAGAAACAATTTTGAGAATCGGACTAGAGATAGACCTTGATAATAAAAGAAATGTTGTAAGAGCCCCAGGACATTGATATTATTAGATTTATGGAAGAGACTATTATTTATTATAAGAGGATGGAAGAGACAATTAAAAAAACAAGTATTTCAGGGTTGGTAATAATTAAAAGACCTACAAATGAAGACGATAGAGGGTTTTTTAGAGAACCAGTAAGAATTAAAGAAGTTGAGGAAGCAACGGGAATTACATTTGATGTTAAACAAGTAAACCACGCAAGATCTTCAAAAAATACCCTTCGAGGAATTCATGTAGCGCCATGGAATAAATTAATTTATGTAACTCGTGGAAAAGTTCAAGCAGTTATAGTAGATCTTAGAAAAGACTCTGGGACTTATAAAAAATTTGAATCTTTCATTATTGGAGACGAAAATAGGTCAAGTATATTTGTGCCAGCTGGAGTTGGGAATTCATATTTAGTTTTGAGTGAAGATGCAGATTATGTTTACCTAACAGACGAAGAATGGAATCCTGGGAAAGAGATTGGGCTTGCATGGAATGATCCTTCACTCAATATTCCGTGGCAATTAGACGGAGAACCGGTTTTATCCGACAGAGACAAGAATAACCCAAATCTCTAAACGTTCCTATCGCTTGACTATATTAAGCAATAAATGATCTACTAATATTGTATGGTGGAAAAGCAATTTGAGAGAATTGTAGGTGCGCCTGCTGAGGTATTAGATAAAACAGTTGAAATTACAGAATCAGTTGTAAGTCATGGTAGTGTAAAAAAAGCAAAGAAATATTGGCATAACCTGGGGCCTGGCCTTACGACTGGTGCAGCTGATGATGATCCTTCAGGAATTGCCACCTATTCACAAACAGGAGCTCAGTACGGATTTCAGCTTCTTTGGCTTGCGGGTTTTACATTCCCTTTGATGTCTATAGTCCAGGAAATGTGCGCTCGAATTGGGCTTGTAACGGGCCGAGGATTAGCAGGAAATATAAGAATACACTTTCCTAAATGGGTTTTATATCTTTGTACAGCTCTTTTATTTTTTGCAAACACTCTTAATATTGGTGCAAATATAGGAGCTATGGCTAAATCAACGCAATTAATTTTTCCAAATATAAGTTTTGCAACATTAGTTCTGGGATTTGCGGTTGTAAGCTTAGGGCTTCAAATTTTCGTGAGTTATGAAAAATATGCAAAATATTTAAAGTACCTGGCGTTAGTTCTTCTTTCTTATATTGCGGCTGCAGTTTTAGTTAAGATTGACGTAAGAGAATTGTTAACTGGTGCATTAATTCCAACCATTGTCTTTTCAAAAGAACAAATTTTCTTAATTTGCGCAATTTTAGGAACGACTATTTCGCCGTATTTATTTTTCTGGCAAACTTCACAAGAGGTAGAAGAAAGTATACTAAAAGGTCAGACAACATTAAAACTTAGGCAGGAAGCGGTTACTGATAAGGAAATAAAATTGATGCGCCAGGATGTTTGGAGCGGGATGTTTTTATCAAATCTCGTAATGTTTTTTATTATTGCTGCATGTGCCGCTACACTATTTACAAATGGGATTACAAATATACCAACTGCAGCTGATGCCGCTGCAGCACTTAGACCTATTGCCGGAGATTATACATATCTACTTTTTGCCCTTGGAATAATTGGGACTGGTATGCTGGCCATTCCTGTCCTTGCCGGATCAGCGTCTTATGCGATGTCTGAAAGCTTTGGATGGAAAGTTGGACTTTATAGAAAACTTAAAGAGGCAAATGCATTTTACGGAATTATAATAATTTCTACATTTTTAGGAGTTGCGCTT
>CAYIUZ010000078.1:0-4616 GCA_964366705.1 uncultured Gammaproteobacteria bacterium
TATTTTCTGTTTTTGAATCAATTACAAAAGGCTCTAGTTTATGTTTTTTAAGAAGATTTATGATTGGGCGTCCTGCGGTCTCCCCTTTTCCAATAACTGCGATTTTTTTATTTTTTAACCAGGAGAGAAAAGTGCCTTTAGTATTCGTTTGTTCAAAAGCATTTTTGATCATCAGTAGCGAAGCCTCAGCTACGGGGACTGGATATTTAGAGTGTTTTCCAAATCCGTCAATCTCTTTTACGCCAGAAATTAGCTCAGTAAGCGAATCAGCATCAATGCCGGGAGCCGCGGGGCGCTGAAGAATTACGCCGTGAATTTTAGGATTTTTATCCAGTTTTTTAACAAGTTTTTCTAGATCTTTAACCGTGGTTTCATTTGTAACAGGAAAGACTTTTACTTTTGCTCCGATCTCCTCAGCTTTTATTCCCTTTTGCCTAACATATATTCTAGAGGCTTCGTTATCGCCCATTAAAATTATGGCCATGGTAGGAATAATCTTTTTCTTTTTGAGAATTTCTACGCGTTGTTTTAGGTTATTGAGTAAATTGGCTGAGATTGTTTTACCGTCAAGTTTCATTAATTAGATACCGAAACAAGTTCGGCATGACAATTGTATTTTATTCAACACAGGTGATAGCTGCGATTCTGTCTTCACTCTTTGAGAATCTCATGAGTATGACTCCCTGGGTAGCACGGGAAAGTTTTGGAATTGAATCAATCTCAAGTCTTACAACTTGACCTTTAATTGAAGTTATGATAACTTCTTTGGCGTTTGGCGGAATAACTTGGGAAGAAGCTACTTTTCCTGTCTTAGCGGTTACTTCAGCAATTTTTACCCCCATTCCTCCTCTACTTTGTGCATTAAATTCTTTAACTAATGTTTTCTTTCCGTATCCATTTTCCATGATTGTCAGAAGTTCTGGATTATCCGCCTTTTTAACTACGTCCATGCCGACTACTAAATCGTCTCCTGAAAGCTTAATTCCTCTTACTCCGCGAGTTGCGCGGCCAAGTGGTCTAATGGATTTTTCATCAAACCTTATGCATTTTCCATTTCTTGTATAGACTAAAATGTCGTCTGCCCCAGTTGTGGGATTGCTCCAGGCTAGCTCGTCTCCCTTATCGAGTTTTATAGCAACAATTCCTGACTTTCTTATATTTTCAAACTCAGATTTCGCAGTTTTTTTAACAGTTCCGTTTCGGGTCGCTAAAAATACATGTTTGAACTCATCTCCTTTGTTATATGTAATAAATGATTCTACTTTTTCCCCTGCTTCAATATTGATTAGATTTACCACTGCTGTTCCCTTGCTTGTTCTACTTGATTCATCGATTTCATAAGCTTTTGTTTGATAAACTTTTCCTTTGTTTGTGAAGAAAAGAATATTGTCATGAGTCATTGTGGAGCGAATATTCATAATTCCGTCCTCGTCTTTTGTAGTCATTCCTTTCACTCCTTTTCCGCCACGCTGCTGAGTTCTAAAGCTGGTTAGGCTCTGTCTTTTTATATATCCAGTTGTAGTAAGAGTTATAACAGTAGGCTCATTTGGAATAAGATCTTCTTCTGAGAATTCGCCGACTTTTCCTTTATATACTTTAGTTCTTCTCTCGTCGGCATATTTTTCTTTAAGATAATCTGATTCATCTTTAACGATCTTTAGGATTTTTTCAGGATGTGCTAATAAATCCTCAAGATATGCGATTGTTTCTTTAACCATCTGGTATTCGTCTTCTATTTTTTGTCTTTCAAGTGCAGCAAGGCGACGTAATTGGAGGTCAAGAATAGCTACAGATTGAAGTTCAGAAAGCTTAAACTTTTTCATTAGGTTAGTTTTAGCGTCATCCTGAGTCTTTGATTCCCTAATGGTTTTTATTACAGCGTCTAAATTATCTACTGCAATTTTAAGTCCTTCTAGAATGTGGAGTCTTGCTTTAGCTTGTTTTAATTCAAATTCAGATCTCTTTCTGATAATGAGATATCTATGCTTTATATATTCTTCAAGAATTGTTTTAAGATTCAGGGTTTGAGGCGTGTTGTCTACTAAGGCAACAACATTTGCTGAGAATGTGGTCTGAAGACTTGTGTATTTGAATAGATTGTTAAGAACTCTCTTTGGAGAAGAATCTCTTTTAAGCTCCACAACTACTCTAATTCCGTGTCTGTCTGATTCGTCTCTAAGATCTGAAATTCCTTCAATTTTCTTTTCTCTTACAAGTTCTGCGATCCTTGCAACAAGGAGCGCTTTATTTACCTGATATGGAAGTTCTGTAATAATAATTGCTGATTTTCCTTGTCCGATTTCTTCTATTTCAGCCTTACCTCTGATTAAGATTCTTCCCCGTCCTGTTGTGTATACATTTTTAATTTCAGCTATGTCATAAATGCTTCCTGCTGTTGGGAAATCAGGGCCTTTTATGAATTCTAAAAGTTCGTCTACTGTAACGTCACTTGTTACAGTGAAAGGATCCAGAGTAATTTTGGTTTTATCGATCATGTGGTTAACTGCGTTGATTACTTCTCCTAAATTATGTGGCGGGATTTTGGTGGCCATTCCGACCGCAATTCCCTCTGAGCCCATGAGCAAAAGATTTGGAAGTTTTGCCGGAAGATAAGTGGGTTCCTGGATAGTATCATCGAAATTTCCCGTAAATGTTACCGTCTCTTTATCAATATCAGTAAGCATCTCTGTGGTAATAGCTGCCATTCTAGCCTCCGTATAGCGCATAGCAGCTGGCGGATCTCCATCCATTGAGCCGAAGTTTCCCTGGCCGTCAATTAATGGGTATCTCATTGAGAAGTCTTGAGCAAGACGAACTAACGCGTCATAAATTGCTGTATCTCCGTGGGGATGGAATTTTCCCATTACTTCTCCAACGATTTTTGCGCTCTTGGAATACTTTGCGCTGTGAGAGAGGTTTAGCTCGTCCATCGCGAAAAGAATTCTCCGGTGAACGGGTTTAAGTCCATCTCGGACATCCGGAAGTGCGCGGGACACTATAACAGACATCGCGTAATCCAGGTACGCTCTTTTCATTTCTGTTGTTATCTCTGTCTGGTGAAGTTTACCTATGTCGGCCATAAATTAGCAATTAGTTACTAGATATTAGATATTAGTTTGTTGTGGATCTTTTTGTTGAAACTCAACTATTAACTAGTATCTATTATCTAATGTCTAAACCAGAAATGAGGCAATTAATAATGCAACAATGTTCAATACTTTGATCATTGGGTTAATTGCCGGGCCTGCTGTATCTTTGTAAGGATCTCCAACTGTATCTCCAGTTACTGCAGCTGCGTGTGCGAAACTGCCTTTTCCTCCGAACTTACCTTCTTCAATATATTTCTTGGTATTATCCCATGCAGCTCCACCTGTAGTCATAGAGATTCCTACAAATAATCCTGTAACTATAGCCCCGATTAAAAGTCCTCCAAGAGCTTTCGGACCTAATAAAAATCCTACTAAAATAGGCGCTACGACTGGAATTAAAGCCGGGATAATCATCTGTTTTATAGCTGCGGTAGTTACAATATCTACTGCCTTTGCATATTCAGGTTTTGCACGCCCTGCCATGATGCCTTTGATTTCTCTAAATTGGCGTCTTACTTCGTCAACTACTGCGACGCTTGCCTTTCCTACTGCTTCCATAGCTAGAGCTCCAAAGAAATAAGGAAGTGCTCCTCCGATGAAAAGTCCGATAATAACTCTTGGATCAGAAAGCGTAAATGAAGCTGCGGTGATGTCCCCTCCCAGGTGAACTAGTTCCTCGGTGTAGCTTGCAAAAAGAACCAAAGCCGCTAGTCCAGCTGAGCCTATCGCATAAGCCTTAGTTACAGCTTTAGTGGTATTTCCCACTGCATCAAGTGGATCTGTAACGTTTCTTACTTTTTCTGGAAGTCCTGACATTTCTACGATTCCCCCTGCGTTATCTGTAATTGGTCCGAATGCATCAATTGCTACCACAATTCCAGTTAAAGAAAGCATAGACATGGCCGCGATCGCGATTCCATAAAGCCCTGCTAATTCATAAGCAACAAGTGTTCCTGCTGAAATAAGTAGAATTGGTAGAAGCGTTGACTTCATAGAGATCGCGAGTCCTGCGATAACGTTTGTTCCTGATCCTGTATTTGAAGCTTCTGCGATTGTTCTAACTGGAGAGAATTTTTTAGAAGTATAGTACTCAGTAATTGCTACTAATCCAATTGTAATTACGAGCCCTACTATTGAAGAGATAAATAGAGACATACTTGAAACATCTCCAAGTCCATTTGGGAAAAGAAGATTTGTTAAGAAGTAAAATCCTGCTAGTGCCAAAAGTGCTGAAACAATAAGTCCTTGATACAAGGCTGCCATGATAGCTTTTCCTCTAACTCTCACAAACCAGGTTCCTATTATGCTAGTAACTATGGAAATCGCTCCAATTAATAATGGATAAAGAAGAACTGTTTGATTTCCCCTGAATGCTAAGTCTCCAAGAATCATAGCGGCTACAGCAGTAATAACATAAGTTTCAAAAAGATCTGCTGCCATTCCGGCGTCATCTCCTACGTTTTCTCCTACTAAATCTGCGATAACTCCAGGATTACTGGGAGCGTCTTCTGGAATTCCCTTTTCATT
>CAYIUZ010000079.1:0-4510 GCA_964366705.1 uncultured Gammaproteobacteria bacterium
GGCGACCACCGAGATCTACACTATTTCCCTACACGACGCTCTTCCGATCTAATCGGGGTTGGAGCACTTGCTCTTTTATCTGATAGTCCTAGCGTAGTGTTTGGTACGAGAAATCTTCCTGCAGCAAAAGAAAGTACTAAAAGAACTGCGACTATAGCAATAGCTACATGATTTCTTTTCATACTTCCCGGGAGATTCATGCTTCTAAGTGATTGATTACTCGAGAGTAGAGATGAATATCTTGTTTTTGCTATAGTAAATTGCCTATAAAGTTTGTTTAAATTTTGATTACTCATCTTAAATAAAAATACCCTTTCCTCGGGGCAAGATTTAGTCTTCGGATATTAACAAAATTTTTTTGTTCTTGTCAAGGGGAATATTTTTCTCATTATTATTGGGCACAAGATGTTATAATAGCAAGCAAATCGAATGAAAAATAAATCTAAATTTTTAAGTATCTTATTATCATTTGTTCTACTTCTTGGGGTGTTTTTCGGTTCTTTATATTTTCCAACTGATCCAGATTTGGGTTGGCATTTAAAGTATGGGGAGAGTTTTTTTGAAAATAAAGAAGTGCTAAGGGAGAACACTTTTTCCCGTCTTATGCCAGACTATAAATGGAATAATAGCTCCTGGGGAACTGATCTAATTACATACCAAACATTTAATAATTTTGGATTTCTTGGAGTATCTGTTCTAAGCGCATTGGTTGTTACGCTTACCTTTTTCTTCATAGGAAAAGCGGCGAAGATGGACATCTTTGAAAAATCTATCGCATTTCCTGTTTTACTTTTTTTAACATTGCCAGTTAATCAGGTGTCATTTAGGGGTCAACTTTTAAGCCTTCTTCTGATAGCTGTAATGTATTGGGTTTTGACAAAATATGAAGAGATTAAAGATAAAAGGTTAATTTTACTTCTTATTCCTTTCTTTACGCTTTGGTCAAATCTTCATGGAGAATTTCTCCTGGGGTTAGCTTTATTTGGACTTTGGGTAGTTATATATTTAACAAAAGAATATTATTTAGATTATAGAAATAGAATAAAAGAACTAATAACAAAAGAAAGATTCTTGATTCTTGCATTGTTTGCCTCCTTATTATCTGTAATGATAAATCCATTTGGAACCGGAGTTTATTTAGAGACATATAGACATTTAAATGATCCACTGCAGGCTTCAATTGTAGAATTTCTTCCACCTGATTCATTCTCTTTTGTATGGTGGCATCAATTAATTGCAGGAATGGCATTAACTCTAGGACTCGCACTTCAAGGGACTGGTAGAAAAACATTTGATCTAGCTCCTTTCTACTTACCATCATTTATTTTATTTATTTTTACTTTTTGGGTGAGCAGATATGCATGGCCTTTTTATTATTCCGGAGTATTTTTATTAAAGCCTTTAATTTCATTTTTAAAACCGGAAAGCCGCAAATATCAGTTAATAGCTTCATCAGTATTCGCTGTTTGTTTTCTAGCTATATCCATCTGGAGTAAGCACCCTTTTACTGAGTTTAAAAATATGAATTGGGATAATTACTGCAGAAAGTCAGTAAATTGTTCACCCGGCGCAGCTCAGGCAGTAATTGACGGTAAATTAAACAACGAGAAACTTTTAACCATTTATGATTATGGCGGATGGCTCATTTGGAATTATCCCCAGATTAAACCTACAATTGACGGAAGAATGCATTTGTGGAGAAATGAAAGCGGATTTTCAGCTTTTGAACACTATTATCCGATTGAGCAAAACATGAAAGATGTTGATAAAAGTGCGTTTAACGCAGTAATTACCTCAAACAGAAAACAATTTACAATAGACTTGTAGAACTTAGAAAAGAGGGCAAATGGGAAGCAGTTCATGTAGACAAATACAGCGCCGTATTCGTTAGAAAATAAAAACTTGACACCGCTTAATAAGTAGTTATATAGTACTCTTCTATGACTTGTAATTATAAATTTAAAAAACAAATATAGCCGCCGTTTTTAGGCGGTTTTTTATTGAAAAGATCGCGTCAAACGCGACAGGAAGGAGGTGAAATAAATGATAAATATTAAAAAAAACAATAGCAACAGCAGCAGCAACAGGGTTAATGCTAGCAAACGTAGCAATACCAGCACTCGCAGCTGGTAATCCAAGTGCAGACACAGATTGTAGTACGATTGTAACTGATCCTTACGGTCTTCTTGGAACAGGTACACGAGCTGAAATATATGGTTGTAAACCCATTGGAAATTCAGGAGAAGAGCAGGGAGTTTATAAACTTTCTGGACATGCAACTTTATTTGGTTATCCAGCCGAGAATGGTACTTGTGATATTTTAGTAAAATGGTCTGGTGACTACGGAAAAACACCCTATCTTGATTTTGGGACAGTGTTTAATAACACAAAATGTTCCAACGGATATGTTGAGATATGGGGAGATAGATTCGATGCAGTAGATGGATATGGAGTAACTCCATATGTTTACTCAATCGGAGGACAGGGTTCACAAATTCACCCATAAGGGTAATCAGATTTACTCAAACTAATTTGATTAGTTTAAGAATAGCCCATGCGGGGTAAAACCCGGTGGGTTATTTTTTATACTTCGTCTGGTACTTCAAGTGAAGGTGATGGACTAGCTGTTGATATTGTAGTTTCGGATGCAGTCACGTATGAATTATTAATTGGCATCGTGGGATAATTTGATGATGGTGCTTCAGAATTCATAATATCGTAAGATCGCAAAACGCAAGCTGGATTAATACTATTCCTAGTTATCTGTAAAATCTCGGATTGTGAAATGGGATTACATGAAGACGCAATAAAAGCGAAAGTGCTTGAAATCCCAAACAGAGCATAAGTTACTATATATGTTCTATTTATTTTATTCATGCGTAAAATATAACATAAAAACACGTTTAAGAAAACTAATTCCTATCTTTGATTTTTCTAATCGATTCCTTTAAATGAAAGTTAACAGGAGCATTGAAGTAATTATTAATGACGATATTATTATTGGAATTTTTAGTTTCTCTGTTTATAAATTTGATTGAGATCTTTGCTTTCAGATTTTTTATACCTAACGTATCAAGCAGTTGTTTCATTTTTTTTAAGTTCAATAATATATACGTCTCCTATACTAGGTAAATTTTGCATAACCCAACCATATTTACCTAAATAATCCTCAAGATTGAGATTATTCGCTATTATAAATGCTTTTATAGAAACAGCGCTTGCTTTTTTATCCTTAGTTATCTTTGATGCACCTTTCTCGAATTCATTTGTTGGATGCAGTGCTATGGCATTGTTTAACTTATCGAAAAATAAAATCACATACTTGAAATCGGTAATATTCGTTGTTTTGCAAAAAGAAGAACTTAATCTTAGTAATCCTGGTCTGTTAATAGAAATTGTTGAATTACCTCTGGGGTAATCCCCTTCGAACTTAGTAAAACTGTATTTCTTCATAGTGGTAATTGCTTATCAATTTGTACCACATCTAAAATAGGAAATCAAGTATCAAATTCCTCATCAGTCATCTAATCAATTAATTTTCTTGAATTTTAGTATTTAGATAGTTCATTGGAAGATACCGGCGGGTTATTTTTATTTAACTTGATCGATATTTGGATAGCTGGTATACTCCAGGCTCACTAAATAATTTTGATTATGGAATATAAAGATATTATTTTTTACCTACTTTTATTAATTTTTGCCATTACTATGAGTAGAAATATAATTTATATTTTGTTTGGCCCTTTCTATTCGTTTAGTAAGGCCAGGTTAAATAGAAAGATTAAAAAATTTAATAAGGAAGATGTTGAAAAATTAATTAAAATTTCAGTAATTGTTCCGGCATGGAATGAAGAAGTAGGTGTAATTAATACTATAAAATCACTTCTTCTTTCAGACTATAACAATCTCGAAATACTTCTTATTAATGACGGGTCCACAGATAATACAAGAGGTGTTATTAATGATTTTATTAAAAATGAATCTTATAAATATATAACCGCTGGCAAAACTATTAAATTATATTCTAAAGAAAACGGAGGTAAGGGAAGCGCCATAAATTTTGGCATTAAAAGAAGTTCGGGAAATTTGATAGTAACTATGGATGCTGACTCGGTATTTGAAAAACATGCACTATTAAATGCTGCCAAATATTTTATGGATAAAAAAATAGATGCTGCCGTAGGAAACATTAAAGTAGGAAATCCAAATTCGTTTCTTGGGTTAATTCAACAACTTGAATACATGGTCGGATTTTACTTTAAAAGAACCCATGCTATTTTTAACAGCGAATATATAATAAGCGGAGCATTCGGAATATTCAGAAGAGATGTATTCAGCAGGTTTGGGTACTTTCATGAAATAAATAAAACAGAAGACATAGAATTCTCAACCCGACTTCAAACAAAAGGATGCAAAATAGCATTTATTGAAGACGCAATTGCATTTACAGAAGCCCCTTCTTCAATGATTAGTCTTATGAAACAAAGGCTAAGATGGAAAAAAGGTAGAC
>CAYIUZ010000080.1:0-4390 GCA_964366705.1 uncultured Gammaproteobacteria bacterium
TAGCAGCTGAGATTGCAATTTGAAGAGATTTTTTTAAATTACTTTGTCCGAAAAACTCGGTCCACTCTTTTGCGCGAAGTGAAACAAACAATACTTCCTCTTCCGGAACCCCCTGCTCACTCTGTTTGTCTTTATTTATAATTGGTTTGTCTTTCATAAATTCAAACATAGCTGAATAGCTAATTGCTGCATAGTTATATAACTATTCCAACTATTCAACTATTCGTCGTCACTTTCCCATATACTTAAGAGCTAATTTTATTTTTTCCTCTGTTGTTTTTGCTTCTTTATCTATATTTTTAAGTGCATCCCCTGCTTCTTTAGTAGAAAAACCAAAAGTTTTAAGGACTGATATTATTTCATTATTTTCCTCAGATTCTGCTCCGGATAGGTCAAGAATGCTATCATCTCCAAGCTTATTTTTAAGCTCAATTATTATCTTTTGAGCATTTTTTTTACCCAATCTAGGAACCTGTGTAAAAAACCCCACATCTCCCTTCAGGACTGCTTCGACCACTCCATTCCTGTCAGCAAAGGAAAAAATAGACATTGCAGTTTTAGGCCCCACCCCAGAAACACTAATTAAATATTCAAAAAGCTTTAAATCTCCTATTTCTGAAAACCCAAATAGGTCTAGTGCATCCTCCCTGACATGGGTATAAGTAAAAAACATGACTTCACTTTTATTTTCTGATAAAACTTTTGATGAAACTAAGACCCTGTATCCCACACCACCTGTTTCTACTAATAGATAATTGCCATCTTTTAAAATAACTTTTCCTCTTATTGAGCCGATCATAATTTTGTTTGTGAATTCATTTTGCTTGATAGAGCATGTGAAACTGCGACTGCCAGGGCATCAGAAGTATCGTCTAATTTAGGGATTTTTTCAAGTTTTAAAACTATTTTTACCATCTGGGAGATCTGATTTTTATCCGCTCTGCCATAACCAGTTAGCGCTATTTTTACCTGAAGAGGCGTATATACAGTTACTGGTATTTTGTTCTGAGCAGAAATTAAAAAATCACTCCCCTAGCTTGTCCCACCACTAAAGCTGTTTTACTATTCGCCCCAAAAAATAACTCTTCTATTGCCATTACGTCAGGTTTATATTTTTTAAATATACTTGAAAGCTCGCGGCTTATTTCCAGGAGTCTTTGCGAAACATCAGAGTTAGGTTTTGTCTCTATACATCCGTAGTCCTCTGCTCTCAATTTCCCCTTCTCAACATCTACTATTCCCCATCCCAATCGGCCAATTCCGGGGTCAATGCCTAACACCCTCATTAACCCTGCACCTTTCTAATATCTAATGAATTTGATAATCTTTTATACAAATTTGTGACCCCCTGCCCGTAATTCTTCAGGCTTTTTTCCCTAAGTCTCGCATCCTTTTCGATACGATATGCTTCATAATATACTAGCATAAGAGGCCTCCTGGATTTAGTGGAATAAACCTTTCCTTCCTGATGCAATTTTAACCTATTCTTTAAATTCACTGTTGATCCAATATAACATTTCTTATCTTTCTTGCTCTTTAATATATATACGTAAAACATAACAAAGGTGCAGGGTAAATTATAACATCACACTAGCTTGTGTTTACAGTGTTCTTTTTGATAAAATACCATAATGAAAAGGTACAAGCTAACAGCTGAACCCCGAAAGATAACAGGAAAGAAGATTAAAAAACTTAGACGTGAGGGAATACTCCCTGCTAACGTTTATGGAAAAGATATAAAATCCCAGTCGCTTCAGCTTCCAATGACTGAGTTTTTAAAGGTGTTCGAGGAAGCTGGAGAAACAGGTGTTGTTGATTTAGAGGTTGGAAAAGACGTTATTCCAGTTTTAATTCACAATCTTCACAAAGACTATAGAAACATGCCTCTTCACGCTGACTTTTTTAAGGTAAATCTTAAGGAAAAAGTTAAAGCCATGATTCCAATTGAGCTAACCGGAGAACCAATTGCCGTAACAGAAAAAATAGGACTACTTGAAAAAATCACAAATGAAATTGAAGTTGAGGCTCTCCCTACTGAGCTTCCTGAGAAATTTGAACTAAACATTACGGCTCTAAGAAATATAGATGACCAAATTACGGTTGAGATGGCTCACAAACCAAAAGGCGTTGAGATTCTTTCAGATCCAAACCTAGTTATTGTAAAAATCGGTGAATTAGTAAGTAAAGAAACTCAAGAACAAATCGCTGAAGAAGCAGCCGCAGCTGAGGCTGCAGCAGCAGAAGGTGCTGAGGGCGCAGAAGGAGAAACTCCAACAGAAGGCGGAAAAGAAACTTCCAAAGAAAATCAGGAAGAACCTGCCCGCGATGCTTCGCAAAACGATGCAGGCGGGAAACCCCAAGAGTAATTACATAGAATCTAGTAATCTCTCTAGCTCTTTCCCCTTCTCAAAGTTTGGGTCAAGAACGAGAGCTTTATTTAGATTTTCCCTTGATTCATTAAAATCTTTTAACTGAAAATTAAGAAGCGCCAGCTTCATATATCCATCTCTATAATTAGGTCGGACCCTTATCTCATTCTCCCAAAACGAAACTTCCCTTAACACCTTAAACTTTTCATTAGTTAAGTCTTTTTGTTTTTCGAAATTTAAATAAATATCAAAAGTGATTAGGGAAATCGCAATTAATACACAAAAAAATCCAACAAGATAAATTACCCTATCTGTATTTAATTTTTCGGGAATATTTCGGTAATTACTCGGTAATTTTTCCTTTTCCTGCTTTGGCTTCTTGTAAAATTTTTTCTTCATGGATTAATTCAATCCCTAAACTATTACGGCTTGCCCACCGTAGCTTCAGCGAAGGAGGGCCATTTACTTGTTATAAGATTATTTCCCGTAAATTTCCCGAAAATCTCTTCGGTAATAAATGGCATAAAAGGATGAAGAAGCTTTAATTGAATCAAGTATAATGAATTAAGAATCAGGAATGAATCATTATCAATTCTCCCCTTTACATCTTCTATGTAATTATCAGCAAACTCATGCCAAATAAATTCATACAATCCTTCGGCAGCTAAATTTAATTCAAATTTTTCAATATGTTTAGTCGTTTTTTCAATTAACTCCCCTACTCCGCTTATGATTTCTTTGTCTTTAGCGCTAATTGCTTCATTGTTTAATTGCTCTATTGTTAAATTGTTTCGAATTTCGAATTTCGGATTTAGTGCTTCCCGTTTCATCTCTATGAAACGGGCAATGTTCCAAAGCTTATTAGTAAAATTTCTCATTCCTCTGATTTTTTCTTCAGCTAAAGACAGGTCATTTCCAGCAGCTGAACCAAAGATAAGAGCCATTCTAACAGCGTCTGCTGAATACTTATCTACCATCTCAATTGGATTAATTACATTTCCTTTACTCTTGCTCATCTTTTGCCCTTTATTATCTCTTACTAAACCATGTAAATAAACTGTAGTAAATGGAACTTTTCCTGTGACATATAGGCCCATCATTATCATTCTTGAAACCCAAGGCTTTAAAATGTCATAGCCTGTTTCCATTACCGAAGTGGGGTAAAATTTTTCAAAATCACCTTCTCCTGTTGTCATAAGCGTTACAAACGGCCATTGAGATGAAGAGAACCAGGTGTCAAATGTGTCTGTATCTTGAACCAAAACTTTCGAGTTGCACTTCGTACATTTTTCAGGAGTTTTTCCTTCTGTGACAATCCATTCGCTACATTCTTCACATCTCCATGCAGGAATTCTTATTCCCCAAACAACTTGGCGGGATATATTCCAGTCATGTAAATTCTCAAGCCAATCGTAATATATTTTGTCAAAACGCTGGGGCACAAACTTCACTTCTTTTTTCTTTACGGCTTCAATCGCAGGTTTTGTCAACGGACTTACCTTAACATACCACTGGGGAAGAAGAAGCGGCTCAAGTGTATTCCCACATTTATAACAAACAGAAACAGTATGGGAATACTTTTCATCAACATGATCAAGTAAATCTTTTTCTTCTAAATCTTTTGCGACCAACTCTCTTGCAGCTTTTACCTTTAATCCTTTATATTTTCCTGCCAACTGCGTAAGTCGTCCGTCAAAACCTATAACTTGTTTCATTTCTAAATTATGACGCTTTCCGATTTCATAATCCGTAAAGTCATGCGCCGGAGTAACTTTTACAACTCCTGTTCCAAACTCAGGATCTACTGCCTCATCCCCTACTACTTTTAATCTTACTTTACCAATAAGCCCATCAAATTCAATTTCTTTACCAATATAATCTTTGTATCTTTTATCATTTGGATGAACCGCAACAGCTGTATCTCCAAACTTTGTCTCGGGTCTAACTGTTGCCAAAACAAACGGTCCATATTTCATGTAATAAAGAGGGTCGACTTTTTAAAAATTACTTGTTTCGTAATA
>CAYIUZ010000081.1:0-1658 GCA_964366705.1 uncultured Gammaproteobacteria bacterium
GATTCAAATTCCATTAAAGATAACTGGTTTCTCCTCTGTGATTCAGAGCCGTCATTTTTTCCTCCTTCTTGTAACACTAATTCACTTATTTCTTCTTCAGGTGGTTCTGGTTCCAGATGTCCTACGACATCTTTTCCTTTAACTTTTCCGGTTATAGGATCAATATCTTCTTCAAAAGCAGTTTTTATTGCAATTGACGTATCTTTTACCCGTGCAGAGTTGGCTTCCTCATCTACGAAGTATTCTACCTTAGGGACATCCGGTACAGGCTCTTTTTCCTTGATTAATTTATCTTCTTCAGTTTGCAAAGCTTGTTGTACGCTTGGTTCATTTTCTGCTTTCTTCTGCACTTGAATGCTTTCAATAATTCCGCTTCTTTCAACTGCTGTAGAAATTGCAACATTCGAAATGGATGCTGCAGTTTCTGCAGTTGTAACCTCGTCTACGATATCTAGTATTGTCTGAACAGATTCTAGATCACTTTTAAGCTGCATATAGGTTAATGGATCATTAGTTCTTAGATCTTCTACTGCGCCTTTTATATCTACATCTTCAAGCCCCATTTCAGCAGTTTCAGAAGCAACAACTGTTTCAATTGAAACTTGAGGTTCTTGCTCAGATTCTGACTCAAATCCAAAAGAAGGTTCGGAGAAAGATGCAATAGTTGTAAAACCTTCCAATGAAGGCATTGGTGCTGGGCTTTCATTTGTCGGCATGGTTACTTGAAATGGTGCAAAATCACCAAACACTGAAGGCTTTTCTGCTGTAGAAGGGTTTGAAATCCCCAAATCTGTACCCAGTGCTAAAGTTTGCATATCTGAAGAAAAAATATTTCCCATAACAGGTCCTTCGGGAATACTTCCAATTGAACCTACAAATGATCTAGTTTCGGCAAATAAATCTGTGGAATTTGAAAATGAAACTAGGCCTCTGGGACCTTCATTTACAGAAAATGCTCCAATTCCAGTATCACTTCGTCCAAGACCAGAAAAGGTTGCAGAACCAGCATCAAATCCCACACCTGACATTTCAGCAATTCCACCACCAATTGGAGCTGCGATTCCTACGCTTGGTCCAGCAGATACAGCACCAACTGTGCCTACTCCTGCTCCAATTGTTCCTCCTTCTGCGCTCATAATGCTTGCATTTTAAACCAAAAGAGGCTATTTGAGCTTGATTTTAACTTTACATAATCCTGACAGAGAATTAGCTCATGTTGACGAATTTTCTCAAATTTGCTATTATTAATCGTGCCCGATAGTACTAAAAACAATAAAAGGGTAAAATACATTTTTGTCTCCGGAGGAGTCATTTCAGGTATCGGCAAAGGTATTACTTCAGCTTCAATTGCGCTTCTTCTTAAATCTTCAGGATATAAAGTTTCACCTATAAAATTCGAAAATTACCTAAATCTTGACGCGGGAACCATAAATCCAATTGAGCATGGAGACACCTTCCTTTGTGAGGACGGAACTGAGGCTGACATGGATATAGGTACCTATGAAAAGTTTCTAAACGAAGACATGGGTGCAGATAACTTTGTCACCATGGGGAAAATTTATTCAACAGTTATTGAAAAAGAAAGAAGATTTGAATATAACGGTGAAGACGTGGAGGCAATACCCCATATAACTGATGAAATAATTAGAAGAATTGAA
>CAYIUZ010000081.1:1668-4388 GCA_964366705.1 uncultured Gammaproteobacteria bacterium
ATTTCGCGGATTGTTCGACTTGGAGAAAAAAAAGATGCAGATATAGTTTTAATTGAGCTTGGTGGAACTGCAGGAGAATATCAAAATGTTTTTTATTATGAAGCGAGTAGAATAATGACGCTTAAAAATCCTGGAGATGTTATTCACGTACATGTTAGCTATGTGCCTACTCCAGCTCATTTAGGAGAACCAAAAACCAAGCCAACTCAACTTTCAGTAAGAACGTTAAATTCACTAGGTATTCAACCAGATTTTATTATTTGTAGATCGGACAAGCTTTTGGATCAAAGAAGAATAGAAAGATTAGCTTTATTCTGCAATGTAATTCCAGATAATGTTATTTCGAATCCAGATGTTTCTTCGGTTTACGAAGTTCCTATGGTTTTAAATGATCAAAAACTAGGAGAAAAAATATTAAAAAAATTCGGTCTTCCATATAAAGAGCCAGACTTATCAGAATGGAAAAAATTTATAAAGAAAGTGGAGAAGATAAAATCGGAAAAGAAATTTGTAGAGATTGCCATAGTTGGTAAATATTTTGGCACCGGAGACTATCAGTTAAGAGATTCTTATGCTGCATTATTTGATGCAATTGACCACGCATCTTATGAGCTAGGAGTAGCTGTAAAAACACATTGGATCGATGCGCAAAAAGTTGAAAACGGTGCTGATTTAGATAAATTAATAGGAAATCCTGAAGGAATTATTGTTCCAATCGGTTGGGGCCTTAGGGGCGCAGAGGGTATGATTGAGGCTGCAGGGTACGCAAGAAAGAATAAAATTCCATACCTAGGACTTTGTTATGGAATGCAGTTAGCAGCTATCTCATTTGCGAGAGATGTTTTGGGCATTAAAGATGCAAATACAGAAGAAAATATTAAAGACGGAAAGAACCTAGTAATTCATCTTATGCCTAAGCAGAAAGAGATTATGGAAAGACGCGCATATGGAGGGACAATGAGACTTGGACGCTGGGACGCAGTTGTTAAAAAAGATACAAAAGCGTACAAGCTCTATGAAAAATACAATGATTTTATAGATAAATCTAAAGGCTTAACTTCCGAGAGACACAGACATAGATTTGAATTTAATAATGATTATTTGGAAAAATTTGAAGAAAAAGGATTTGTGATTTCTGCGAAATCTGTGGAAGAGGGACTCGTCGAAATTATAGAACTTCCAGAAAACGAACACCCATTTTATCTTGGAACTCAGGGTCATCCGGAATATAAAAGCAGACCTCTAAGACCGCACCCATTATTCCTCGGATTCCTGGACGCAGTCTCAGGATTGAAAAAATAACAATTTCAGGCTATAATATACTCCTCATGTTAAAAACTATAGATTTTAGAGTTGGTGACATCGTAAGAGTTCACCAGAAAATTACAGAAGGAGAAAAGACCAGAACTCAGATTTTTGAAGGTCAAGTTCTTCAGATTAAAGGCAGGGGAGAAAACCAAAGCTACACTGTAATGAAAAAAGTGGGAGATGTGTCTGTTGAAAGAATCTGGCATGTAGGGAATCCAAATGTAGATAAGGTGGATTTTAAAGCAAAGCCTAAGATGAAAGTTAGACGAGCAAAACTTAATCACGTAAAAAGTCCAAGATTAAATCCGTAATTTATAGTGAGCCTGCCGAACTATGAAAATCTCTAACCCTATTGCCATAAAGGGAGAAGAGTTAGCTACCAAATTCCTCAAAGAAAAAGGCTATAAAATCATTGAACGCAACTTCCGTAAAGGTTATGGGGAAATTGATATAATCGCAGTCCAGGGTCGGACCCTGGTTTTTGTTGAGGTGAAGACCAGAACCGGAAATCAGTTCGGGACACCACTTGAGCAAATCACATATTTTAAATTAAGATCCCTGGTTAAGACTGCGCAGTTTTATAAGGTATTAAACCCAAAACTTCCGGAAGCCATGCGTATTGATGCAATTTCCGTTATTCTTGATTATTCTAATAACCCTGTTAAGATAGAGCATATCGAGAACATTACGAGCTAACAGCTTACGGACTACAGACTACAGCTGTGGACCGTAGACTGTATGCTGTAAGCTAGTTATGAAACGGGGAATAGCAACTTTTACACTTGACACTGGGAAATGTCCGCCTTGGCTATTTGAAAGAATGGTTAGTTTAGGGCGCAGCATGACTGATGTTCTGATTGAAGAATATGGACCGGATGAATATATAAAAAGAATTTCTGATCCAGTTTGGTTTCAGTCCCTTGGGACAGTTTTGGCTTTTGATTGGAATGCTTCAGGTTTGACGACAATTTTAACAGCTGCTCTAAAAGAAGCTATCAGAGGAAGAGAGCAGGAGCTTGGTGTATTTATAGCAGGAGGAAAGGGAGCTACTAGCAAAAAAACTCCAGATGAAATTGCAGAGTGGGGAAATAAGTTGTCTCTTTCACATAAAACCACAAACGGACTAGTGTATTCATCTAAAATGTCTGCAAAAGTTGACTCTTCGCTTATTCAGGATGACTATACGCTGTATCATCACGCATTTTTCTTTAGCAAAAATGGCGCTTGGACAGTTGTTCAGCAGGGAATGAATACTAAAAATGCAACTGCAAGGCGTTATCATTGGCATAGTGACAGCCCAACAGATATAGATTTTACAAATGATCCTCATCAGGCAATAGCTTCGCAAATTTTCAGAAAATCAACATTAAATTTAGTAGCTAAAAAAAGTAAAAAGAATAAAGATTTGTCTA
>CAYIUZ010000082.1:0-4332 GCA_964366705.1 uncultured Gammaproteobacteria bacterium
CCTACTCCGGAACCTACACTGGAACCCATAGTTACACCCTTACCTACCGTAGAACCAACACCGGAAATTACGCCTGCTCCAACCCCAAGACCTACACAAGAACCTACACCAACACCTAACCCAAGTCCTGAACCATCTGTGATTTACCCTCCAATAGGAACCGCATCGACTGATAAAGTAGACTTTATGCCATTAATTTCAGTACCATTTGTAGCCAGAAAACCTCTTGAAGCGACACAAAGAAATGTTACCACTGTAACACCTCACGAGATCTATAGCGGCCCAACTATTCCTCCAACTATTGAATCATTGCCGGTTGTCGTCTCAACTTATAGACCCATAACCCCACCAATCTCTACTCAAGCTGAATCTGAAACTGAACCCAAAGATTTATTTGAAGCAATAAACAGAAAATTAAAACTAACCACTAGAACTATTGCTAATTATGAAATAACCCCACCCCTGCTCATTGAGTGTCTTAAAACTCTTCCTTTACCTAACGGTGCAAGAATTGAAAACGCAACTCTTAAAAGAATTGGAAATCAATTTCTACTAACTGTCCCTATTAGTACTCTTGTAGGTAGCGCCAAACTATTGGTCTACCTGAAAGACAACGGATCAGGCGTAATACAAATATCCAAACCCGATATTAAGTTACCATTTCAAGCAAAGAACTTTAAAGGCAAAATTGATGAGTATGTAAGAAATATGGATGAAGAGATAACAAATGTAATGAATGATAATATTACCCCAGGATGGCAAGTTTCATCTTTTTACATTACTCCTTATGGTAAATTAGGTGTTAATTTTAGTAGAAAAAATTAATGCCTCTTGAGGAAGAATTTACCTAGAAGAATTATAGCCAGATCAATTCCAATTGGAAAAAATAATACCCAAATCCCCTTCTTCACAATTCCTGTAAAAGATTCTGAACTTAAATAAGAAACAACTCCTTCTGGAAGTCTTAACCCAAGAAAATAAGCGAGGACAATTATTAAACTTATAACTATTAACAAAATCATGGATCCCTCCAGGTCTTTCCTGCTAGAGAACATGGTATTGCCTATTTGAAACACAGCGAAGAAAACTAAAACATAATTCCACGGAAAACCCAATGAAGATTTATCTGATAAAAAATAAAATACAAAAAAAGAAATTATCAAAATCCCTACAAAAACAGGGGCGAATCCTATGATCGCGCGTCTTATTGGATCCGTTTCCTCAATTCCCACACTACCCATTACTATCTTGTCTTCATCTGGCTCAGGTGTAAAGCTCAATCCGCCTGTACGCACTAACATCACCTCAGCCACAATCAAATGAGCTAATTCATGAACAATTACACCAGGCAGAAGAAAGAAATGGAATAGTCTTATTGCCAAATTTTCATTTCTGGCAATTTTCAGAAAAAGCCGTGAGATAAATTTTATTAACATTCTTGAAAGAATAAAAAGAAGTATAAATTCGGATAAAAATATTAAAACGTAGAGCACGTATTTATTTTAACGCATTTTCAGAACCATTGTCAGGAATTTTAAAGTAAACAAAAAGAGCAATTGGTAGAACGATCAAAATAACTTTGGGATGATATTCGTAAGTTGGAGAAATCAATAAGCTCACAAAAGTAAAAAGATAAAGATATTCTTCTTTCCCTTTTTCTTTTACATATAAAAAAACAGCTAGAATGAGAGGAATAAAAACCGGGAAAGTATATCTATATACAGAAACAAAAATATGAAAATAATTATCACTGGGCAAAAATAAAAAAATTATAAAATTGGTTAGTCCGATTAATATAAATTTTGTAATTTTGTTAAATTTTTTTTTCTTATAACTCTTGAACAAAATAAAAAAGGAAATAAAAATTGAAAAAAACCAGATAGAATATTCACCAAATCCTGCGTTAATAAAATTCATTATTCCGTTAAATGAAGTAAAAGAAACTTCCCAAACTTGAGTGCTTAATATTTCAAAACCTGATTTTGGAAAAAATAAAAATGACTGCGGATAAAATGGATTCCCCGTATGAAATAAATTTCGTAAATACCAAAACAAACCAAATAATAAAAACGGAACAGAGAAAAAAATAATTAATTTAAGATTAAAATTTTTTAATATTTTCCTTAAATAATAGATAATTAAAACTAAAAAATATAGCGGACCGCTAAACTTACTCCCAATCAGCATACCTGCCGAAGCGCCAAGCATCAAATAGTGGCTATTTTTCTTTCTTAAGCTTTCTAGCAGAAAGAGAGTAAGAGTGAAAAAACCTGCAAGCCAAATGTCAATTACCTGCATATTAATCCACCTAAGCATTATCGGAGGCGTTGAGATAGTTACGGCAAAAACTATAGAGAGATCATTTTTTAATCCCATTTTTCTACCAAGAAAAAAACAAGATAGGAATAAAAAAAGAGCTGCAAATACATTAAAAAGCTGGATAGGAATTCTAAGAAAAATTAAAAATGAAAGTATACCCTCTGCGGCACCTGGAGAATATTTCATGAATGGTATTCCTTCTATTTTTTCTGGATTTAAAATATTACCATTTAGAAAAGACTTAGCAATTGGAATGTGATAATTGAGGCTATCCCCATCTGGAGTAGGGTATGTAAATGCTAAGAATGTAAAATATAAAATTAAGTATATGAAGAAAATAAAAATTATCTTCGTAAATTTATTCATTTACTAATCTTCCAGTTTTCAGGTAAAAGAGGGCTGTCAATTTCTATAGTATTAAACTTGGGTTTTTTATATCCTTCGCTTTTTACCCATTCCCAAGTTTTAGTTAAACCTTTTTCTAAAGAAGTTCTGTCTTCATATTTCAAATATTTTTTACTTAACTTGTGATCGCTAATTGCAATCTTAACCTCCTGTGGCCTCTCGGAAATATAAATCGGCTTTAAATTAGAATTTGTAATTCTAAGAATCGAATCTGATAACTCCTTAACAGAGCAATCGCTATCTGATCCGATATTAAAAGTTATTCCTGATAATTTTGAAGAGCTGCATTTTACTAACGCTTTTACAACATCATCTATATAGGAAAAACATCTTCTTTGATTACCCTTTCCGTAAATATAATATGGTTTATTTTGTAAAATTGAATTCATAAAGATAGTCACAACATTTCTATAAGGGTCAGTCATATTTTGCCTGGGACCATAAACATTATGAGGACGGGTTATAACATACTCAAACTTATGAACTTTACTTAAGATCTTAAGTGACTCTTCAAAAGCTAATTTGGAAACTCCATATAAATCCTCTGGAATTGCCTTATCTTTTTCTCTGAATGGAGTTTGCAAAGAGCCATATACTGCAATACTTGATGTAAAAATAAATTTCTTTACTCCGCTCCTAATCGAAGCTGTTAAAACTTTTATACTTCCGTCAAAATTTCTGGACGTAATGTCCACTGGAGAAAATTGAGCTTTATTTTCAGCTGCATTTGCTGCGAGATGATAAACGATTTCTGGTTTGAAAGAAGAAATTGCATTTTCTGTTTTTTTAAAATCTCTAATATCTATTTTAAAAACCTTAGCTTTCTTGTTACAATTCTTTATACTTCCTCCGGAGAAATCGTCAATTATTGCAACTTTATATTTTTTTTCAATTAACTTATCTACCAGGTGACTCCCAATAAAACCTGCTCCACCAGTCACTAAAACTTTCTTCATACAATTTTTTTAAATCTATAAGTTATTATTATTTTAAACATCTGTAAGCCGACGATTATGGATTTTTTTAATGATCCTGTAATTTTAGACTCCCCGACTCTTTCTCTATAATGAATCGGGATTTCTTTAACTGATAATCCGTTTTTCAAAGATAAAACAGTAAATTCAGAAAGAAAAAATGAACCGCCAACGCTAAATTTAGGATATATCACTTTTAAAGATTTTTTATTAATTACCCTAAAAGTGCATCCGCAATCTGTTAACGAGACTGATGGTCTATAGAGCGCCTGAATAAACCTAGCGAGCACTACATTTCCTAATCTTAAGGCTCCTTTCATATTGGCATTTTTACTAATATATTGTTTGTTTGTTCTTGTGCCTATTACAAGATCATATTTTTCAGAGTATTTTAAAAACTTTAGCAAGTCTTTTGCTAAAAAGGTTCCGTCGGGCTCACAAAGAAATATCAAGTCCCCTTTCGCCTCTTTTAAACCTCTCCTCAAGGCATAACCATATCCTTGTTTTGTCTCTTTTATAACTTTTGCTTTCTTAGCTTTTGCAATTTTATTCGTTTTATCTTTAGAATTATTATCAATTACTAAAATTTCATCGATAATTTTTTCGTCCTCCTTTGCCAAACTATGTTCTCTAC
>CAYIUZ010000083.1:0-4282 GCA_964366705.1 uncultured Gammaproteobacteria bacterium
ACAAACTCCTTTTAATTTCTTGAGCAAGGAGAGGATTCCACATGGCGCCAGTCGCACTCATTACGGCATCTGCCCCTAAGGATCTGTAGTCAAAATAGTCTTGTGACGTAGTAACACCACCAACTCCTATGATTGTGAACTTCAGGTTAAGATTATCACGAAGCTTTTTTAACCTTCCAACCATATTAATCCCTGCCCATTTTATTGGATGACCGCAAACTCCCGACACCAAACGGTTATTTCCGGGTAGGGCTTGCTCTCCTTTGGTATCATAAATTTTAGCAGGAATAGTGTTGATTGCAGAAATTCCATCCACTGTCTTCCCAACCAAACCAACAAGCTTCTCCAAACTTTTTTGATCTTCAAAATATGCAATTTTAATAATTAAAGGCGTGTTACCAATTTCATTTTTGATTGCCTCAACTATTTCTTGAGTTCGGACTAAGTCAAAACAGAGTAAATGCGCTGACCCTTCGTTTGGACAAGATAAATTTGCTTCCAGAACCTTAGCGCCGGCTTGCTTTACTAATCTTGCGGCTTTTGTAAAATCTTTTATATATTTTTTGACATCTCCCTCTGTCGTTCCTTGAAAACTTCCAATTACCACTTGTCCTTTCTTGGCATGCTTAACACTTTTTGCTAAATCTTTTTGCCAAACTTCCGGATCGTATGATGGAACTCCGAAGGAATTTGTTATTGCAATCGGTGGAGTATATTTATTTATTCCAGTTAAACCCTTAGAAGCTTTTTCTAGAGTTAAATCTCCCTTAACTTTTACTGCTAGAACATTTGGCCACTGATTACACTCGCGGGATTTTGTTCTTACTGTTTTATAAGAAACGATATCAAATCCTTTATCTAGCGCTGCATTTACAAATTTTGAATTTAAAAGTGGACCCGCGGGAATTCCGAAAGGAGTAAAAACTGGAAAACCAAATAAGTAGTGATCCGGTGTACCTTTTTCTTTATAAATTTTTTTATTTGCGAATTCTCCAAAAGGACCTTTCTCATAATTTTCGTAATAACTTTTATTTGGATTAAAGAAAGGTGTCTTTAACATTTTGACTATTTTAACACTTTTCCGAAACCAGGTTGTACCAAAAATTTATTGTCAGTAAAGATCAATTTATTTCTTATATAAACTCTTTTTACTCTTCCTCTCAGGGTCCGACCCTCAAATGGTGACCACTTGCATTTTGTAAAAAGATTCAAACCTTTAACTACCCACTGTTCATTCTCGTCGATTTCAATTTTCGCGTCTTGTTTTATTCCAAAAATTTTTGATGGTCCGTCATGACAAAGTCTTTCAATATCTTTAATCGTTAACAAACCTTCTAATTTTGCTGCAAAAAGCAAACCGAGCGTAGTTTCAAGTCCAGTAACACCGAATGGTGGTTCTTTTGAAAGTTTTTCCTCTCTTGTATGCGGTGCATGATCTGATTCAATTAAATCAATCCATTTAATATTTTTAAAAGCATACTTAGAAAACTCACCGTCAATTCTTGGCTTCATGAGTCCAAATGCTCCCAATTTTTTAACCTGCTGTGGCGTCAAAAATAAATGATGAGGAGTCACTCCACAAGTGATGGGTAAACCCTTCTTTTTAGCTTTAATAATTTTTTTAAAGCTTTCAATAGTTGATACATGGCAAACATGAGTTTTCATTTTGGTGGCAGAACAAACTTTAATTACTGTACCAATTACATCATCCTCCGCATGAACCAAGATAGGCAAACTTCGTGGCCATTTTTTATAAATTTTTATTAACTTTTCTTCGTCAATTATAAATCCTCCCGTCGTCAAATTTAAAAATAATTTTAGACCAAAAACTTTATTTTTAACTTTTTCGAATTCCTCCAAATTGTCACCCAATGAACCAAAATAAAAACCCACATCACAAACAATTTGTTTTCTAGCAATTTCAATCTTATCCATTAGCAATTTGCTATTAGCTATTTGCAGTTTATTATTTGGCATATCGATTACAGCAGTAAATCCTCCTGCAATTGCAGCTTTTGTACCAGTCGTAAAATCTTCTTTATGTGTTTGACCAGGGGTACGAAAATGGACATGAGGATCAATAAGCCCAGGAAGTGTAATCATTTACTAAGTTCTTTTTCTATATATTCTATGGCGTCTTTTGGAGTTTTTATAAACTTAATATATTCATCCATGTCAAATTGATTAAATCCATCTTTTTCCATTTTTTGGAATTGAATTTTTAACCCTTCATAAAAATTATCAGTGTCCAAAACTACAATTGGTTTTGCATGACTCTTCTGTCTTTTAAGTTCTGCTATGTGAACTAACTCATCTAGTGTTCCAAGTCCACCAACTAGTGCGACAATTGCGACAGACCTATCAAGCATTATCGCTTTTCTCTCTCCTAAATCTTTTGCAAGAATCATTTCATTTACATCTTTTCTGGCAAGATGGTGGAAAGTTGACATAGAAACTCCTATAACCTCTCCTCCATTTTTCTGAACTTCATCTGCAACGACTTTCATTAGCCCTGTATCTGATCCTCCAAAAACCAAATGATATCCTTTTTTTACCAGAAGTCTAGAAAATTCCTTAGCAGATTCTATATATTTTTCATCAAGATCTCTTGAAGAGCAAAAAACAGCAATATATTTCATCCCGTTAGAAAACCCTCCTTAAAAAGCTAAAATTCAAACCAAAATGTTCATGTTTTAAACAAATTTTTCTAACGGGATTCATAATTCCTTCTTTACCCAATCTTCAACTTCATGTGTAGTTTGATTAACCAAAATTGAAGTTAGAACAAATGTTTTGTAGCTGTGTAATTTTCTTATTTCAATATTTATTTTCTCAAAATTCTCAACCACAGAATCCATTATAACTAACATTTCTTTCGAAGATTCTATTTTAGATTTCCATAAAAATGAAGAGGAAACAGGGGTCATTTTTGCACACAATATTAATTTTTTCTCTAAAAGAATTTTTGAGATTTTCTCTGCTTCCTTACTATCTTTACAGGTAAGAAATAAAACGTTCATCGTCATGCGACAATTATAGCAAACTTAAACTAAAACCAGCTGGATTTTTTCTTGGAGGAATCAAACTTCTTGAAAAAAGTCTTCTTATCGCTAAATCTTGACTATTCGGAAACTGGTTTTCTTAAAACATAAAGTTGTTTTGGATAAGCATTCTCATAAGTATTTGCAGGAATTGACATTTGTAAAACCTCAAAGCCGAGCGAACGAAAATCCTGAGCATTAAGCAAAACGTATGAGAAACCTGTAACTATAAAATGGCCACCTTCTTTAAGTCCTTCAAAGACTTTTCTGGCAACATTTAATGACTCTTCTCTTTTTAGTACCTGTACGCAAAGTCCTCCAACTGCTGTGACTAAATCGGGTTTTTCTACACCATCTAAAATATCCCGGGCTTCTATCAAATCCACAGGAGCATGCACTATTACTCTTCCATCTCTGTCTTTAGCTTTCTCAAGAGCTAAAGTATTTTGATCAATCACATGAATTTCTCCTTGATTATTTGAATATATACTTAGGGATTCTGCAAGCTCTCCGTCACCTCCAAATAAATCTACTGCCACAAAACCCGGTCCTATTTCAATATCATATTCAGCGAGTGTTCTTATTATACTAGGATAAATCTGTTCGGAGTAAATTTTACTTATAACAGGAGATCTCTCTTTCCATCTATCCCACCACTCTGGGTGGGCTGACCAATCTCCAAAAACATTTTGCGAGCAATCAATTTCAACTTCATTTCCCCCTAGATTAGATAGCAAATTATTCAATTCAATTAACACTGGGTCTCTATAAAACCTGCCTGAAACTTCAATAACTTTACTAACTAAACCAGGAGTTTTAAATGTCATAAGCATAGATGATTGAAATGAAGCTGCTTCAATTTCAGAAGGTAAATCTGGAAAAGTCGTACCAGGATAAATTCTTACAACTGAAACGATGTCATTACGAGGAGCAATATCTGACCCTCGCCTAGAATCCAGCTCACCTGAAAATCTACCTAGTGCTTCAATTGGTGTTGCCATTGGGGAATTTTACATTATTTGAATAGAAATTCCAAACTATAGGTTAGAGGCTAAAACCAGCTAGATTTTTTCTTGGAAGAATCAAATTCTCTTAATAATTCTTTTTGGCGCGAAGATAAACTTTTTGGCACAACTATTTTTACTTGTACGTAATGATCTCCTCGCCCTCTACCATTAACACTAGGTATTCCTTTTTGAGAAAGCCTGATAACAGTATTTGGCTGAGTTCCTGATGGAATT
>CAYIUZ010000084.1:0-4267 GCA_964366705.1 uncultured Gammaproteobacteria bacterium
CATCGCAAGTCTTCTGTCTTTAGCTACTTGCACTAGCTCAGGATCTTCTTGTCCAAAATATGCTCCAGCTCCGTATGGAGGTCTTAACCATTTTTGTGAATATGGTTTTCCGAGTGCTTCTTCAACTGTATCATGTTGAAGCATTATCTCGTTATCTATGTCTTGTGGGTTCATGACATCTAAAGGTCTGTGAGAATATGTATGATTCCCAATTTCATGACCTTCTCTAATAGATCTTCTAAGTAAATCCGGATTTTCTTCAACTGCCTGCCCAGTAGGGAATATTGTAAGATTGACACCTTTTCTATCAGCTGTTGTTAACATTTTATCCCAGAAATAGCCTCCGTTATCAGGACCATATGTCATATCATCAACTGTAATTGAAGCTACTCGTCCTTCCATCGTTGTAAATCTCGTTATTTCTCCAGGTCGGATTGGGTCTCCAGTACTTGGGTATTCAGTAGCATTTGCTGCCTGAGGATTCATTCTGTCAAGAAGTACTGCGCCTGCAAATGCACCTGCGCTAATTCGAGCTCCCGCTACGAGAACTTCACGTCTAGTCATTTGTTGCTGTCCTAAATTGCCTCCGTTTTCAACTGTGTGTGTCATAATTTATTTTGAATGTGAATAATATAACATTATAGGTCTTGTGTCAAGTATTAATTATCTTTAAATATCTCGTCCATTGTTACAGGTTTTAGGCCCGCAGCTAAAGCTTTTTCAATGAGTGCTGGAAAAGCACGTATATCAGCTTTTTCATCGTGGAGAACTATTATAGACCCATTTTGAATATCTTGACTTAATTTTCTTTCTACTTCGCGTCCTGTGTCGCCATTCCATGCTTCAGATACGGATGTAAACATTCCAAAAGAATATCCAAGTTCAGTAAGAACTTTTTGCATACCTTTATCTATGTTGTACCATGGTGGTGCACCTACTCCTTCAGGAGGTCTAAAGCTATGCTGAACATAATTAGGATCTTTTAATGCACGTCTTACTGCATCTCGCTGGTCAGTTATTTGTTTTCTTAGATCTTCTGGAGAGAATTTATCAATTCCACTAGAGTGATCCCAGCTATGATTTTGAATTGAATGTCCCAATTTGTGAGCTCTTAGATAGAATTCTGGATTTGCTTCTACAGACTCTCCTGTAGGGAATAATGTGATTTTAATTTTATATTTTTCCGCGATATCTAAAATTTGCTCCATTTCACCGATATCCCAACCATCATCAATGGTAAAGAAAATTTCAGGTTTTGATCTATCGCCATGTTCTATAACTTCACCAGGCCTCAACTTTATTTCAGATTCTGTGATTTGCCCTGTCGCCTCTGGTTTGTTAGTAGGTTCAGGTGTTATTGATGGAGTCATTGTAGCTTCAGGTGTTGGAGTTGGTTGAATTTCTGGAATTTGTTGCCCCATTTTTCCACTGAGTGCTAAAAGAGCAAATGTTCTGACGTAGTCATTAAATGGTTCATAAGCAGGATGAGGGAGATTTAAGAGAATATTAAACATATACTCTCTGTAAGCTGGGTCTTCAGATACGATAGATGCAAGCGCTGCTGCTGAGGTAAAAGCAGTTTTAGTATATCTATCTTCACTTCGATCAACTTTTCCATTTAATAAATATCCATCAACTAATCTATCTGAATCATATTCTATATTTCCGTTTTCATCAGTTCTTGCAATCTTTCCGTAAAAGAAGTCATTTGCCAGGCTCAATTGTTTAGTAGCATCAGCTCTTGCGATCGGGTTTTCACAATATAAAGCTCCAAGTGTCTGGTTTAGCGTAACGTATGGAGCATAATATGTAATTTTTGCCTCTTCACCTTCATTATCGGTTACCCTTCCTTTTAGATCTACCCAGCTAGGGAAGAATACTATTTTCCCTGATTCAATCAAAGCATCGATTTTTCCCATCCATTTTCGCGTAGCTTCAGCAACTTCTGCATATTCCGGATCAATCTTTGCGAATTGTTCTATGAAAAGAGGATTAGGATATGCAGGATTAGCTAGATTTGGTTGGTCATCCCAGTCAAAAGCTCTAAATAATTTAGTCTTAGGATCTACCAGCTCATTATCTTTCATGCTTTGCAATAGAGCACGACCCTCCGTTTGTCTCACAGCACTTGGAGACATAAGTCTCGCAGCAGCAAGTCTAATCATGGTGTCTGATACAACTGTTCCATAGTCAGCAGGTTCTCCATTTTTATTTATTTTCCAGGGATAAAGCTCGTTTGATTGCTTATATATATCGTCAAACCTCATAAGTCCTTCAGCGTATTCAAAATCTCCAACATAAAGTGCCATTAATTCTCCTAAAGTCTGGTATTCAATAGCAGCTTCAAGATTTTCTGGATCCTGACTATATTGAAGTCTTAGTGCACCATCTCCTGCATCAAAAGTATAGTGTGATTTTAATTCTCCGTAAGCTTCGGTGAATGCCTGACTAGCAGCTTCCTGCATTTCTGGGGTGACATTTAATCTAGCGAGATTTTCTCCGATGCTTTCCGAGTCTAAAGAATTAGAAGGGTAAAGTTCTGATCCTGTAGGCCTAGAAGATGGATTATTAGTTCTTGCAGATACAGGGGAGTCAACTATAGTGTTTGCGCCTATAGAGGTAACTGCCAGCACAACTGGTCCTAAAACTCTTAAAACTCCATGTGGTCTTGCTCGCTCACTCATTTAGAGCGGGAGAATACCATATTATAGGTCTTTTGTCAAAGGTCATTCGTTTTTTGATATACTTACGGCGTGGATAGATCATCACTTTTAGGGCTTAATCATTTTAAAAATAAAGATAATATTTTAGTTATCGAATCTCCAACTGCGCAGTCTGCGAATGAGACTATCTCAGAAATATTAGAGAAATATTGTGATTTAAAAACTGCGCTTTTTCTTTCAGGGGGAAATACTCCTAAGAAACTCTATGAATTTATTGCCGCCGAAAAGAAGTTGAAGGTTGGCGCAGTGGGACAAGTCGATGAGAGATATGGGGAAAAGCTACATAAAAAAAGTAATGAGCTGATGATGAAAAATACTGGTCTAATTGAATACTTTGAGGTTCAGAACATTCGCTTTTACCCAATTCTTCAAGAAGAGGTTGATTTAGAAAATACTGCTTTGCAGTACGATGAAGCTCTTAGATTTATCCTTAAATATTTTCCGAAAAGTGTGGGAATTTTAGGGCTTGGTGAAGACGGGCATACAGCCGGATTGCCATCCGGAAATCAAAAATCAAAAATCAAAAATCAAAATTTGATTGAAATTAACAAAAGAATCTTGAATGATCAAAGTTCCCTTATAACGCACTATGAAGATGATAGTGGAGTTTATGGACCTAGGATAACTTTTACGTACACTGGTTTGTCACAGCTGGATTTAATTATAGTATTAGTTCTAGGTCAGGAAAAAAGAGAAATATTAAATAAAATGTTTAAGTCCCGCCTGCCAAAGTCTGGCACTGGCGGGCAGGTTAACGGTAATCAAGAAGAAATAGAGAGTTTCCCAGCTAAATTTTATTTAAAACCAGAAATAGCTTCAAAAACCATTCTCATAACGGATCAGATTGTATAAGCCTTAAGAGGGTGTATTTTCCGGAGCTCTATCTGGGAAAATTAATCTCATTGCTCTTCTTAAATCCCTAATAGGGGCCCGGCCTTCATTAATTATCGTTCCTCTTCTTAAATCTTGAACTGTAATCCTTGCGGGGCATGCTGGTGTTCCATCTGGTAATTCGTCTGTAGCAGGGGATGCAATTATTAGTCTTTCTGTTGCTCTGTCTTTTGTTTCCCATATTGTTATATAGTCTAAATCAGGTTTTACTTCAATTGCCCATCTGTCGTTGTGAATTCCTGTCATTCCATGAAGCTCTACTCTAGCTAAATCTGCAGCATCTTTTACTGCTTTTTCAGTGGCTTGTTGGGCTTGGGCAGAGTATTCGTCAACTAATCGAGCAAATTTACCTATGTCAGTGTTTTCATCCCAGCTTCTTTCCCCAGATCTTGGATACATATGGATCCCTACGATACCCGTTTTACCGAACATAGTTATCGCATGAGCCTGAATGGATTCAAATGGAGGTAGTCCGTCTTTCGATCTTGGACTAAGAGTAGCTGAAAAGCTTGGTGTGTTTGGGTCAAGTCCTGAAAGTAAACCTCTTTGTGCTTGTATGGTCCAATAGGTGCCTGGCTCCGTTGAAATTCTTAGAGATGAATCTGGCCTGTTTTTTAAACGAGTAGACTCCATTTCTACTAATCCAACGACTC
>CAYIUZ010000085.1:0-4257 GCA_964366705.1 uncultured Gammaproteobacteria bacterium
ATAATATATTCCAAATTTGAAATATCACAGAAGGAGGGTTTTCTAACGGGATGAAGGTAGCAATTGATATATCTCCTATTACATCAGGTCATTTTCTTCAGCATAGAGTAAGAGGAACAGGATTTTATCTAAATAACCTAAAAGAGGCTCTTCTGGACAAATATGGTGAAGATGAGTTTGTCTTCACAAAAAGAGGGGATAAATTAGATAAGAAAATTGATCTAATTCATTATCCATATTTTGAACCATTTTTTTTAACACTTTCTTTAAGAAAGCCTGTTAAAACAATAATTACAGTTCACGATTTAACTCCAATAGTTTTTAGGGATGATTTTCCATCAGGATTAAAAGGCGAAGTGAAGTGGCAAATTCAAAAACAAATTCTTAAAAATTCAGATTTTATTATTACCGACTCAGAGTCCTCGAAGAAAGATATTGTTAAGGCCACAAATTATAATGAATCTAAGATAAAAGTGATATATCTCGCAGCAGGAAAGCATTTTAGACCAGTTTCAGATGAAAAAAAGCGGGAGATTATAAGGAAATTTAATCTTCCTCAGAAGTATGCGCTTTATGTGGGCGATGTTACATCAAATAAAAATCTCCCAAGGTTAATTGAGGCAGTAAATCGGACTAGTTATCCGCTTGTAATTGTGGGACAAGCTTTTGAAAATGAGGATTATGACAAAAGTAATTTATGGAATAAAGACCTTAAGAAATCTCAAGAATTAGCCGCTAGAAACAAAAATATTATTTCTCTGGGGTTTGTTGAGAATGAAGATCTTGTAGGACTTTATAATGCAGCCATAGCTCTTTGTATGCCGTCTCTGTATGAAGGGTTTGGGCTGCCAATTCTCGAAGCAATGCAGTCAGGTTGTCCAGTTATTACTTCGAAATCAGGTTCACTCCCAGAAGTAGCGGGGAAAGCGGCTTATTATGTTGATCCGCTTAGCATCGACTCAATTAAAGATGGAATTGAAAAAGTTCTTGAAGACCATGATCTACGAGATAAGCTAATTAAGATGGGATTTGAAAATGCTAAAAAATTCACATGGGAAAAAACAGCAATGGAAACTTATGAAGTATACAAAAAGATTTCTGAAACAAGTAATGGATAAAATAAAAAAAATAATAAGAAGAAGCATAAAGCATGATTTAATTTCTGGGAGTTTTTTTGTGCTTATTGGAACTACTGCATCAAGTTTTCTTGCATTTATCCTAAATGTTTATTTTGCAAGAAGCTTAAGCTATTCAGACTACGGAACATTTGCGAGCCTAATGTCTTTAATAACTCTCGTAACAATTCCTGCAAGTTCGTTGTCATCAGTAATCGTTAGATACGCGGCGCAATTTTTCTCTAAAAATGAAAATGAAAGAGCTGGAGCATTTTACATTAAAGCATTTAAATACATACTGATCTTCAGTGCAGTTCTTAATATTGGGATTGTTTTAGTGTCTGGGCTAATTATGTCATTCTTAAGAATTGATGAGATTGGACTAGTTATTATGGTTGGATTTTCAATAGCAATTTTTTACATTGCGACTTTAAATATGGCATTTGTTCAAAGTATGTTAAGATTTAAACTTTTAGGCATCCTTTATCTGTTGGGGGGAATAGGAAAGCTTGCATTTGGCGTACTTTTTATAGTTTTAGGATTTAAGGTTTTTGGAGCATTAGGCGCTGTTATTATCTCTTCAATAATAGGGTTTATGATCAGTTTGGTGGTTCTAAGAAAGGTAATTCGTGGAGCAAGTAAAAAAGTAAATATAGGTAGGTCAGACATAGCTCTATATGCAGTTCCTACGTCGATCGCAATCTTTTCTTTATCATCCTTTATTTCAACGGATGTTTTAATTGTTAAACATTTCTTTAATTCACATGATGCAGGATTTTACGGAGGACTTTCTTTAATTGGAAAAGTAATTTTCTATTTTACTGGACCAATTCCAATTGCTATGTTTCCATTAATTGTTAAGCGCCATACAAATAAAGAAAACTATAACAATCTTTTTTATATTGCCCTTGCTCTTGTTCTTGTACCATCAATTTTTATGACAGGTTTTTACTTCCTGTTTTCCAACTTTACCGTTTCACTGTTTTTAGGAGGAGGGGATTACTTAATGATTGCCCCATATCTAGGACTCTTCGGAATATTTCTTACAATCTATAGCGTTAATAATGTGTTCATCAGCTTTTTTCTCTCTATTAAAAAAACAAAAGTATTTTTAATCACGCTTTTATTTGCGTTTGTTCAGATAATTTTAATGTGGATTTTCCACTCAACTTTCAGTCAGATTATCTATGTTTCAATTTTCTCGTCGGTATTGCTAATGATTTCTTTAGTACTGTATTATTTAAAAATAAATGAGTTCAAATTTAGCCTTAAATAACGTTTATGTCTGCTAATTTTATTTCTTTAATAGTTCCTGCCTACAAACAGGAAAAAACAATAACAGAGGATGTAAAAAGTCTTAATTTAGCATTGAGTTCGATAACATCTGAGTATGAAATAATAGTTGTTGTTGATGGATTTTTAGATCAAACATTTGAAAAATTAAAGCACATTAAAAACAGTAAGGTTATTCCTCTCGGCTACGAATTAAATAAAGGTAAAGGATTTGCGATAAAGCTTGGTGTGGAAAAGGCAAAGGGAGACGTAATCGGATTTATAGATGCTGGTATGGATCTAAGTCCTTCAGAAATATCGCTCATGTTAAATATGATGGAATGGAATAAGGCAGATATAGTCATAGGAAGTAAGCTTCATCCGGACTCTATTATTCAGTATCCGTTAAGTAGAAAAATATTATCCTGGGGATATAGAAGTCTTATTAAGCTACTTTTCAGGCTTAGTGTTAGAGATACTCAGGTTGGGCTTAAATTCTTTAGAAGAAAAACAGCGAAGGAAGTATTCCCAAAAATAATTGTTAAAGCGTTTGCGTTCGATGTTGAAGTTCTTGCTGTAGCAAGGATGTTAGGTTATACGAAAATAATAGAGGCTCCTATAAAATTAACTTTTAAACAAGGAAGTGTAACTAGTACTAACTTCTGGAAAATATCCTTTTTGACGCTTGTCGATACATTAGCGGTATTTTATAGATTAAGATTTCTAAATTATTATAAATAATGGTGACTGAAATTTTAAAAAGAAAAACAATTATTATTCTTGCATCAATTTTATTGATAGGGCTAGTTTTACGAGTTCATAATTATTCGATAACGCCCCGTTTTGGTGCTACCATGGATGAGTTTGCTTGGACATGGCTTGGAATAAATCTGATTCAGGAGGGGACTCCTAAGTCCTGGTCTTCGCATCCGCAGTATATAGATTCTGAAAGAGAGCATCTAATTTATAAAGGTGCAGCTTTCTGGATTGTAAAACCATATCTAGAGCATCCACCATTTTTTGGAATCGTAGCGGGTTCATTTGCTCTTTTAAATGGGGTAGATGATATGTATGATGTTGATGTTGGAAGGATTCGTCCGCTTGCAATTCTTCTTGGTGTAATATCAATAGGAGTTTTATTTTTTCTGGTAAAAGAAATTTATGATAAACAAACCGCTCTTCTTGCAAGTTTTATTTATGCGATTATTCCAACTGTTGCGATTGGATCCAGGATCGTTCAGAACGAGAATTTTTTCATTCCGGGATTCTTAACTGCGCTTTTATTTACGATAAAATATATAAAGAATAAGAAAAGAATTTATATTGTAATAGTTTCCCTTTTGTGTGGTCTTCTTATTATTTCTAAAGTTCCTTGGATCGCTGCAAGCGTAGCTGTAATTTCTATTTTAGTTTATTCTAAAAAATATAAAGAGTCGATTGCTGTTTTTGGAATAGTTTTGGCTTTTTTCCTAGGATATATTGCTTACGGATATTATTATGATTGGGATTTGTTCGTGAGTTTATGGAAGCTTCAGATAGAAAGATATGATCTGACATTTAATAGTGTATACGCGCTTTTTAAAGAGCCTTTCTTAGTCGATAGGCACATGATTGACGGGTGGATATATTTCGGATGGATATCTTTCTTTCTTCTTTTAGCTAAAGATTTTAAAAAAAATTTTGTTATTATTTTGGGATTATTTGCTTACCTTGGAGTATTCATTTTTGCTATTCCAAACGAGCCGGGACATGGTTGGTATAGATATCCATTTTATCCGTTTCTGGCAATTTCTTTAGCAATTTTTATAAGGGAATACTTTAATAAAAATATACTTCTTACATTCTTATTTATTTTATTTTTAAGTCTTTC
>CAYIUZ010000086.1:0-4247 GCA_964366705.1 uncultured Gammaproteobacteria bacterium
TTTCTGGCAGACGTCTCAGGAGGTAGAAGAAAGTATTTTAAAAGGTCAGACTACTTTAAAGCTCCGACAAGAAGCGGTTACTGATAAAGAAGTAAAATTGATGCGTCAGGATATTTGGAGTGGAATGTTTTTATCAAATCTCGTAATGTTTTTTATAATTGCTGCAACCGCCGCGACATTATTTACAAATGGAATCACAAATATCCCAACAGCAGCTGATGCCGCATTGGCGCTTAGACCTATTGCGGGAGAATATGCATATCTTCTTTTTGCACTGGGGATAATTGGTACAGGTATGCTGGCAATTCCAGTACTCGCAGGTTCTGCCTCATATGCTATGAGTGAAAGCTTTGGATGGAAAGTAGGGCTTTATAGAAAACTTAAAGAGGCAAATGCATTTTACGGAATTATAATAATCTCTACATTTTTAGGAGTTGCTTTAAATTTTGTGGGAATTGATCCAATCAAAGCTCTTATATTTTCAGCTGTTGTAAATGGACTGGTAGCGCCTGTAATTTTGATATTAATAGTTCTTCTTAGCAGTAATAAAAAAGTGATGGGAGATAGAGTTAATCATCCGGTAGCAACATTTTTTGGAATTTTAATAACCTGCTTGATGACACTCGCTGGTGTTGCAACAATCGTTTCACTGTTTATCTAATGACACCCCGGAAAAAAATTAATTTACTCTTTACGATAATTGTTATTTTTGTTTCATCAGTTGCAATACTTCTATCAGACGATAGTTCTAAATTAACCGAAAATTTTAAAAAGCCAATACCTACGGAAATTCCAATTGAAACCGGGAATACTCTTGGAGTTTTTTCAACAAAAGCGCCAATTATTACCCCTGTTTTTCAGGACAATCCGACGATTATTGAGAATAATAAACCAGTAGTTGAGGGATATAGAGTGGTTAAGGTGGTTGACGGAGATACTTTGGATGTAGATATTGACAAAAAAATAGAACGATTACGATTGATCGGAATAGATACTCCTGAGACAGTTGATCCTAGAAAATCAGTCCAGTGTTTTGGAATAGAGGCAAGTAGTAAATCAAAAGAATTACTTGAAGGAAAATTTGTAACTTTAGAATCTGATGATACTCAAAGCGTTCGTGATAAATATAAAAGACTTCTTGTATATGTATTTTTGCCAGACGGAACTAACTTTAATAAATTTATGATCGAAGAGGGATATGCTTATGAATATACATATGATTCAGCATACAAATATCAGTCTGAATTTAAAGAAGCTCAGGTAAGCGCACAGTCTTCGAATAAAGGCCTCTGGAATCCTTCTACTTGCTCGGGAGTTAGATAAAAATTATAATTCCACTTATGAAATTATTAAGCTTAAACGTTTGGGGTGGTACTATTTACGAAGAATTAATAGGCTACGTTAAGAAACAATCTAAAGATACTGATATATTTTGTTTTCAGGAAGTTTTTCATTCAACTCAGTCAAAAATTAGTAATGGTGTTAGAACAGATTTGTTTGACAATTTCTTAAAAATTCTCCCTGACTTTACTGGTTTTTATGCACCTATTATAACTGGTTATGATACGCAGATTAAGGTGGATTTTGATTTAGCTTTTGGTCAGGCAACATTTATGAGAAAAAATATTGACTTAGTCTCTGAAGAAACATTTTTTGTTCATGGCGAATATGATTTTGCTCCTCCCGCAACCATTGAAGGTATTACAGACGGTATGGATCTTCCTCGAAATATTCATTGCATTGAAGTAAAAGTAAACGGAAAAGAAGTTTTAATTGGAAATTTCCATGGTTATTGGATGCCTGGTGCAAAGACAGATTCGTCGCAAAGTTTCGCTCAGATGGAAGCAATCCTTAAAGTTTATAATTCCTTTGAGGGACCAAAGATTATTGCTGGAGATTTTAATTTAAGACCTGATACTAAAAGCATGAAAATGCTTGAGAAAAATTTAAAGAATCTGATCAAAGAGTTTGAGATAAAAACAACTCGAAGCATTCACTATAAAAAGACTACAGAAAAATTCGCAGATTATGTTTTGGTTTCAGATGATATTAAAGTTAAGTCTTTTGAGGTTCCAAATGAAACAGTCTCCGACCATCTTCCAATGATCCTCGACTTTACTGTTTAAATCTATGAAATGAAGTTTTTCAAAGGACATTCAGTGTGCTTGCAGCGGGCTGTGCAGTACCGTCTTCCATATTCGGCAAAAAGAAAAGTTATTTCTCCCCAATCTTTACGCGGCAGTATATTCATTAGATCGCGTTCAATTTTTACCACATCGTCTGTTTTTGAAAATCCAAATAATTGACTGAAGCGCCTAGCGTGAGTGTCGATCGCAATTCCTTCTGTCTTTCCATAAATGCAGTAAAGGACAACATTTGCGGTTTTTCTTCCAACCCCTGGGAGCTTGAGTAAGTCTTCCATGTTATCTGGTACTTTTCTAGAATATTTTTTATCAATCATCTCAACTGTAGCTTTTATATTTTTAGCTTTTGACCGGTATAGTCCAATTCTTTTTATGTCATTTTCAAATTCCGGAAGAGGTGCTTTTACATAATCATCGATCGATTTATATTTTTTGAATAAATCAGCTGTAATTACATTTACCTGTTTATCAGTAGATTGAGCAGACATGATAACTGCTATTAAGAGTTCAAGTGGAGTAGTGTAGTTTAGTGCAATTTTTACATTTGGGAAAAGTTTTTGAAGCTTTTTAAATATTTTCTCTGCCTTTTGTTGATTTTTCATTAACATATTGTATCATTGAATCCAACAGCGAATATATCAGTTGCAAATTACTTCTTTTTATCACGATCGTAGTAATTAAAAGTGTAAAGTAAACCTTGTTTGGTTTCTGTTAGTCTCGGAGTGTTCGAAGTATTAGGATTTTGGTTTGTCGCCTGAAGCTCCCGGGATTCTTTCGAGGCCTGAGATCTTTTGTTGAATAAATGCCATAGCGTTCTTAATATCATCTAGATCTTTTTGAATGTCTTGAACGTCTTCTTCTAGCTCTTCCTGTTCTTTTTCTTCTTCAAGTTCCTCTGCATCTTCTTCAAGCTCTCTTACTGTGTCGACCAATGCTTGTCTGTTCTGATTTATCATAATAAAAGTGGAAAGAAAAATCGCCTCTAAGGAGACGATCATGGTGAGTAATCCGTAAGGAAAAGGATCAAACTTAAAAAAGCCGATTGATCCGTGATTTAGTACTACCCAAGCTCCAAACCAGAACACATGAAAGTAAACAAAGTACATGCTTCCGGCAAATCTTGAGATAAAGTCTGCAAGCCGTCCCTCAAATGAATGGAGTCTTTTAACAAGCTGTTCAGGCGTGACTCCGATAGGCAGGCCTACTATAGTGGGATATTGATCTGCTATTTTCTTCTTCATATATTAATTCTAGACTCATAATATATTTTGTCAACCCCAAATCACCGAACGATTAGAGCTTGACCCCACTAATTTTACTTCTCGCCTTTTCAGTTCTATTCGAACACGGCTCGAAGAGCAATTTTAGAGGGGTCTTCGGCCTATTCTGAAGCTAAATGAATAGGCCTTGACAACTAGCAGATCCTATGATAGAGTGCTAATACTATATGGAGAAAGCGGTCCCCATCATCCCAATTAGAGATGGAATAATATTTCCAAATACAGATTCAGTTCTAACTTTTGGCAGGCCAAAAAGCCTTGCAGCACTTGAAATTTCATTCAGTCAGGAAAGAATTGTTTGCTTTGTGCTTCAAAAATCTGCACGCGTAAATGATCCAAGTCCTTCAGACATTTTTTCTACAGGTACTCTTTGCAGAATTGAAAGAATGATAAAAACTGACGGAGAGATTAATGCACAAGTGAGGGGAATTTCTCGTGTAAAAATTAATTCTTTCCATGAGAATGACAATTTCTTGGTAGGTCATGTTGAAGAACTTCCAGAGGACACAAATGAGACTGCGGAAGTGAAAGCTCTATGCAATCACTTAACTAACGAATTTAGGCGCGCCATGAATTTGGGGAAAACTGCAGATTTTCTGGTATTTATGAATATTATGTCTCCTGATAATCCTGCAGGCCAACTTGCAGATCTTATTGCTTCAGTTTTGGATCTTAAGCCATCTCAAAAACAAGAGCTTTTAGAAATGATAGATGTTAAAAAAAGGCTTGAAAGAGTAACTGAACTCTTGGCAAAAGAAATTAAAGTTCTTGAACTCGAGCGAAAAATTGCTTCCAAAACTCAAGAAAGATTTGAAAAAGGAGC
>CAYIUZ010000087.1:0-4215 GCA_964366705.1 uncultured Gammaproteobacteria bacterium
GTTAGACTATCTGTAAAAGGACCAAAAGAAATTACAGCTAGGGATTTTGAAGTTTCTGAAGATGTTGAAGTTGCTAACCCAGACCATTATATAGGAACACTTGCTGATAAGAAGGCAAAGCTAGAGCTAGAAATGACAGTGGAGCGGGGATATGGATATTCTCTTTCTGAAGAAAGAAGAAGCTCTGCTTTAGGAGTAATTCCAACAGATGCAATTTATTCTCCAGTTAAAAGAGTAAATTTTACAGTCTCAGCAACTCGTGTTGGAAGACAAACTAACTTAGATAAGCTAAGCTTAAGTATCTGGACAAATGGAGTAGTTTCTCCAAAAGATGCCCTAGATCAGGCTGCAAGAACTCTAAATTCATATTTCCATCAAATATATGAGCCGAAGGCTCAGGATCATGCAGAATCAGATTCAGTTAGATCTGATATTCCAGATACTACACTTAAACTTACAATCGATGAATTAGATTTACCAACTAGAATTTATAACTCACTAAGAAATGGCGGAATTGAAACAATTGGCCAATTAGTTGAAGCACCAAGAAAAGATCTAATCTCCATGCGCAACATGGGAGGAAAATCTATTTCTATTATTGAAGAAAAATTAAGGGAAAAGGGAATAGAACTGTCCGCATAAATTCTAAATTCAAATATCTAAATCCTAAATAATTTTCTAATTTCCAAATTCGAATTTTGAATTTATTTGGAATTTAGGATTTATAGTTTAGGATTTTTTTAAATAATGAGAAAACAAGTTTTTGGAAGAAAATTTAAGAGAGACATAAACGAAAGAAAGGCATTATTTAATGGTCTTATTTCTGCTATGATTCTACACGGAAAAATTACAACAACAGAAGAAAAAGCAAAATCAATTAAGGGAGATGTAGAAAAAATTGTTACGAAAGCTAAGAAAGATGAAGCCAATGCCAGAAGGCTTCTTAAGGGAATTCTAAAAGACCATGAAATTGATAAAATGATAAATGAGATAGCGCCAAGGTTTAAAAATAGACCGGGTGGGTACACAAGAATTATAAAAACAGGAAGAAGATTTAATGACAATGCATCAATGGCTATAATGGAATGGGTTGAGGGTCCCACCGACGCTAAAGCTTTGGCGGGCAAGGAAGAAGTTAACGATGTTAAAAAGTTAAAAGCACCTAAAAAAGAAGTAAAAAATCCAGCAGCTAAAAAAACTGTTAAAAAGGTAGCAAAAAAGGAGACCCCTTCAAAGGGTAAATAAATAATGAATCCCGTTAGAAAAATTTTATTTAAAAAGTTGAAATTAAGTTTAAAATTGAGCCTTTTAAGGAGGGTTTTCTAACGGGATGAAAGCAACAAAAGCTAATGAAATAAAAAGAGAATGGCATTTAATTGATGTTGACGGAAAGACCCTAGGAAGAGTTTCAACGGAGATTGCAGGGCTTCTTATGGGAAAAGGAAAATCATATTTTGTTAGAAACTTAGATTGTGGAGATTTTGTAGTTGTTACTAATTCAAAAAAAGTTAAAGTAACAGGAAACAAAGAAAGTAAAAAATTATACAGACGTCACTCAGGTTACCCTGGGGGATATAAAGAAGAAGTTTTAGGAGATTTAAGATCACGAAAATCACAGGATATAATTGTGCACGCAGTTAAGGGAATGCTTCCGCAGAATAGACTAAGAGATCAAATGCTTGGAAGATTAAAGGTTTACGAAACCGAAGAACATGAGTATAATGAAAAATTCAAAGGAAGCTCAAACTAATATGGCAGAAGAATTAAAAACAACCCGCCAGCCAGCAACTGAAGCCGCAAGCAATGTTGGGCAGGCAGTTGGAGGAACAAGGAAATATAAAGATTTTATGTTTGCAGTAGGTCGTCGTCGTGCAGCTGTAGCAAGGGTTAGAATTTATTCAAAAATACCTGACGCTCTTAAATTTGAAGAATATGTTGTAAAAAAGGGAGACTTGGTAATAAATGGCAGAAATATTACTGAATATTTCGGAGGAGAAGTTTCAAAATCTATCTACGAGGAGCCTTTGAAAACAGCAAATTCCTTAAATAAATTAACGATAACTGCAAAGGTTGCAGGCGGAGGAAATAGATCACAATTAGGAGCGTTTGTTTTAGGAGTGTCTCGTGCGCTTGCAGAAATGAATGAAGAAGTTAAGCCAGCTCTTAGAAAAAAAGGATTATTAACAAGAGATCCAAGAGTTAGAGAGCGAAGAAAAGTTGGAACTGGCGGAAAAGCACGAAGAACAAAGCAGTCTCCAAAACGTTAAATTTTATTTTCCTCTATCATTACTTTTACCCAAGGTGCGAGATTTTTATATATTCTAGATTTTTTATCAGTTAATTCTTGTTTGCTTACTAGCAGAGAGTCATAAGAAAAATCTAAATTTGGCTCTGGTTTGCTTTCTACTTCTACTGTTATAACATCGCAAAGTTCATGTTCTGTAAATTCACTATTTTTGTCTTTTGCTTTGTAATAAATTGGACCCATGTTTTTTAAATTTTTTAAATATTTTTTATTTAAATTCCATTCCCTTTCCAAACATTTAATAGTCGCTTCCTCTGTGGTTTGTAATTTTCCATTAATAAATAATTGATGTGAAGAAGAGGTGACATCATAAACTTTATCAAACGCCAGATGACGTCTATGTTGAACTATAAATTTTCCTTTGTAAATTAATGCTACGGTTAATGCTTTATGTAAAATGCCCTTTTTATGCGCTTCCCATTTTTCAATTTCTCTAAGAATGTTTCCGTCTTTATCAACACTTGCAATAAATTGTTTTTCTTTATAATAATCTAGCATTATTTCCCCTCATTTCTTTTTGTTTGGGCATAATAGCTAATTGCTTCCACAAAGTCCTTTTCAGTAACTTCTGGGAATAATTTATCTTCTGCGAAAAATAAAACTGAATGTTTTCCATTCAGAAAGCCTATGTCAGAAGTTCTTCTTTCAGATGTTCTAAAAATTAAATCAGCTGATCTGACTAAGCCTTCTGTGTCTCTTAATTTCCAAATGCTTTCTTCGTTAATTTCAAAATTTGTTTCTTTAGCTTTTTTTGCAGTTCGAACGCTTTGGTCTTCTCCCCCAAAATCCAGTGCAAGACAAACAATCTGGCCCGTGTTATTTTTTGTTTCCTCTTCTGCTTTTTCAATTTTTTCAAGTAAATTTTTTGGGAGTCTATCACGGCGTCCTAGGTGCACAAATCTTGAATTATATTCTTTAATTTCATCTAAATAATTATCAATTATAAAACCGAAAATCCTCATGAGATTTTTTATCTCAGTCTCGTCTCTTTTCCAGTTGTCAGAAGAAAATCCCCAAAGCGTAACTATTTTTATAGGGAAAGGTCTAAAAAATCTAAGTAAATTAATAGCGACCTTAAATCCTTTTTCATGTCCCCAAAAAGAGGGCCTATTATTTTTTTTAGCAAACCTTCTATTTCCATCGGGGATTATGAAAATGTGTTTTGGAAAATTTTCAGGGAGAATTTTTCCAAGTGTTGGGAATTCTTTTATAGCTTTTTCTTTTTTTTCTGAAAGATCATTCATTAGGTGTTAATTATAATTGAATTGAGGCTAAAGGACAAATTTGTGATAAAATGTGAAGATAATTTCGGGGTGTAGTTTAGTGGCAGAATGCGCGGCTGGGGGCCGTGTGGTCCAAGTTCGATTCTCGGCACCCCGACATGAATTTAATTTGTAGTTTCAGTATTAGGATTTTTTAGAGAAAGAGAAATAAGGCTAATTCTTTTACCTTCTCTTCCTTCAAATTCAAACGCTCTTTTTTCATGCCCCCTACTCAGGTATGCTTTCCGACGCTGACTAGTTAATAAGTAGAAAAAGAATTTAGCATCGTCCTGAAATGAAATTAGCATTCCTAAGCCAGATTTTGAATGATCTGCAGCATGATAAGCCTCATGCGTTAGTGTATTGTTTAATTCTCTTTCCATGTAAATATTAGCAAGTCTATGTATTGTTCGTTTTGCCCTGTCTTTTGGAGCGGTTTGTAAATATTTAGCTAATCTTTTTTGAGACGGCGTTTCACGCATATGACCTGCATTATTAGGATCTTCAAGTGCTTGTTCAGCAGAATATATAAAACCATCTCTCATCCAAACAAAAGAATCGGTATATATAGACATAGTTCGAGTAAAGACAGAGTATTCACCAAGAGGTGAGGTTCTAAGTAGAGGTCTTGTCGCAATTCTTGAAAAA
>CAYIUZ010000088.1:0-4181 GCA_964366705.1 uncultured Gammaproteobacteria bacterium
CGGGGTAAACAGTCAGAAGCACAAGAGGGCCTGCCCCGTATACGTGCTCTTGCGATGCATGCACGTAGAGCATGAGAGCAAGTAAGCGCTGTACGGGGTTCGATCCCCGTCGGGTCCACAACCAAATTGCGGGGTAAACATGGAGAAGTAATCCCGATTAAATCGGGATAGGGCCCACTATTAACAGTGTAAACACCTTGTTTGATATTAGGAAATTGAACACAATTTGCTATTTTATGCTGGTTTATAATATAATCCACTTAGTAGCCCATGGAAACTAAATAAGTTCTCTGGGAAAATAGATGAACGGAACCCAGAGGAGAGCCTCAAAATTACATAATTATTTCCTAACTCGACTTTCTTTCGTTGCGCCTTTTGGCGGAATTTAAGATAGGTAAGAAGGAGGTGAGAAAATAATTTTCAATTTTCAATTTTCAATTTTCAATTAATTTTGAATTTTGAATTTTGAATTTTGAGTTTAAACATATGGCATTTCAAGATCAAAATTTAACATGTCGCGATTGTGGAAATCAATTCGTTTGGACTGCATCAGAACAAGAGTTCTATCAGTCTAAAGGGTTCCAAAACGCACCTGTCAGATGCCCTTCATGCAGACAAGCTAAAAAAGCTAGAATGGAAGGCGGACGCGGTGGAAATGGTGGAGGACCAAGACAAATGTTCGAAATAACCTGTTCAAATTGCGGTAGAAAAGACTCAGTTCCTTTCCAACCGAGAGGCGACAGACCAGTTCTTTGCGGAGATTGTTTTAGAAAACAAAGAGATAACGGAGGTGACGACAGACGTCCTTCTCAAGACTCAAGACCTTCTAGAGACGAAGCTCCAGAGGACCAACCCCAAGAGTAATTACTCTTCCAAAAAATAAACGAGAGCGTCTTAGCTGGCGTATTTTTTGGTGTTCTGCTCTGCAAAGCAGAGTTCAATATAAGTCTGATCTTGTTTGGTAATTAGTTTCCTTCAGTAGCTGTTGGAGCCGGAGAGGTTTTTGGGCTTGGCGTTGGACTATTTGATGGACGTGGAGCCGGAATTTTAACGGGTGGATCTTGTTCTGGAAGCTGTGTTTGAGGTTGACTTATTCCGATGGGTGAGTCTCCGGTTTGTGCAACAGGAGTTGAGCTTATTTTTGCTTCAAGAGCAGCTATTTCATTATTTATTATATCTTGGCTTGCCTTGTCCTTAACTACTAGATTTCTTACTGTTTGATATTGAACCAACGCATTTTGGAGATCTCCTTTTTGTTCTAGTGCATGACCTAAGTTATAATATGCATTAGCATAGTCTGGTTTTAGCTGAGCTGCAATTTGGAATTGTCTTATTGCCTCGTCCCATTGACCAAGCTGATAAAATATTCCGCCGTAGTTAATGTATTCCTGTGGATTATTTGGATCAAGCAGAATTGCCTGTTGGTTAGCAAATACTGCAAACTGATCAGCATTTTGTCCAAATCCGATGAGACTTCTATAGATTGATGAAAGATTCTGCCAGTTTATTGCTGTTTGAGGAGAGATAGTGGTAGCATTTCTTCCGCTATTTATAGATTGTTGGATTAACTGATAGACTGTTTGCTGGGTTTCTGCGCTAATCGTTTGGCCTTGTGGAACACTTAAAGCTAGGTTATTAGCAAGAGTTAAGTTAATTTGTGAGAATATTCTGTGGAATCCATCACGTTGCGGGAACATGTTAATAGCCCGGGTTTGAAGCTGATATGTTTTTTGAGCGTCATTTGCTGCAGCTGCTACAAATGATTGCTGGAAAAGATAATCAGAGACAAAGAATTTAATAGTAACAAACCCTACTAATCCTACAAATATTAATGTTCCTACGAATACTCCGACTGGGAGTAGATTTTCATGTTCAGAATCATGTCTTGCGTTTGGATCAGTTAGGGCGAATACACCCCTTTTAAGTGTAACGAGTTTAAGCTCAACATCGAAGAATCTGTGTTTTTGTCTTTCCGAAAGTCCTTGTTGTGCGCTGTAAAGACCTAGAATTACGAATAATAGTACTAAGCTTGAGAAAGAGAAGGGAAGTATGAATGCTGCGCCAACTATTAAAATTAAAGGAACAAATAGAGGCCTACTTCTAAATATTCTATAGACTAAGAATAGGAAAGATAAAATTCCAAGTAGTCCAGTGGTTGCAGTTAATTCTAAAGCATAGCTTGAAGATCTGAGAAATGAAAGACTCCAGAGAGTTTCATTCAGGTTAATCGTAGCTGGTTTAAATCTTGTAAAGTCTGTAAGGTATGTTCCGACACCTGATCCCATTAAGAATCCTTGAATAACTCTTCCTGTGTCTTGCGAGATGGCAGCAAATGCTGTTTGGAATCCAATTTGATATGGAAGAATAGTTGGTCTCTGGAGAGTGACTACGCCTAATATTGTTACTGCAGTGCCTATTAAGATGAATAATGCTCCAGCTACGAAAACTATTCTATTTTTTTCAATCACTCTTCTTTTAAGAGCAGGCCACGCCATCATTAGACACATGCTTAGAATTACTATTAAATATATTGCTTGATCGAATAAGCTTCCAAGAGGAGTGAAAGCCTGATTTTTAGCAAATAAGAATGGGAGGGGATAGATCTTAACATATGAAAGAACTGTTATAGCTGAAACTGCAATCGCTCCGGTAATGAGCGCTCCTGTTAAGAACATTATGTCTTTTTCTTTTCTTACGTTGTTAGTGATTAAGAAGAATAATAATAGTGCAAATATAAAAGGAACAAATGAAATAAGCGAGTCAAATCTGTTAACTGCAAATATCGCTGAAAGGAATACTGCAGTTCCAAAAAGTGCCAAAGGTAAGTCAAAAGGGGTTCTTCTTAGTCGAACGGTTCTATTTATTAGACCTTTTGCTCCGATTAATAGGACACCAGCTAATACCACTATAGATAGCAGAGCTTGTTTTGGAGCTACGTATGCGTCTGTTGTGAGGCTTACTATTATAATAGGGAAAAGAAACAGGAAACCTCCCAATAATAGTGTAGATAAATTCTCGAGTCTAGCTGATAATAGCGATTTATTTTCCATTTATTTAACTACTTTATTCTAGTAAAAGTATAATGTCAAGAATAAAAATTGGACAAAACTATATCAAAATTAGTATTTGGTATCTAGTAGCTTGTATTTTGTATTTTGACGATTCTTTTTAAACCATTTATTAGTTTGTTTACAGTTACTGTCTGTTCAGCAGTTTGCATGAAAGTTTTATTATCAATATATTTAACATCTCGGCTAATTATCAATTGATTTTGAAGCTCAGTTAAGGAGCCTTGATTCATGGTGTAGAACTGAGCTTTATCCTTGTTTGTTTTTCTGCTAAATCCTTCCGCAATATTTGAGCTTACTGAAACGGCAGCCCTTCTCATTTGTGATGTTAAGCTCAAAACTTCTTTTTGAGGAAATGAATCAGTCAATTTATAAATCATTAGAACGAGCTTGTGGGCCTCCTTACATGCGTTTAGATCTGTAAAATTTTTTATTTTTGTTTCCATACCAGATACGAAATACTAAATACAAGATACTAGTTTATGATGATCCAGTTAAAAGGTACTTTTTTATTGATAGGATTTGAAATTCCTACAGTAAATGACCCTTCGACTCCGGAGAGTGTAGGTTTTTCTGGGACTTGTCTTAAGAGATAAACACTTTCACTTTGAGTAGAAGTCTTAGTAGTTATATAGATAAGAGAGTTCTCTGTGACAAGCGCATTCCTGATTGTTAATTCTTCGCGGTTAGGCTGGATCTCAGCAGTTCCAGCTGAGCCAGTCGCAATAACTTCAGTAGGAGAGAGAGCTAGAGCTTTATTAACAATGTTTAAATTCAGCTTGTTAAATGTTCCAGCTCCGGATGCATTAAGATCTCCCTGATTGTTAACCGATAGAAGAGCAGAAGCGCTTGAATTTCTAATAACAAATGAAGAGTTGTGATTCTCGCTTTCTGAGTCGCCGTCTCTTCTGCCAAGTTCCAGTACGAAATCTCTTCCTGGAAGAGGGGAGACAAAGCTTGCGAATAGTTTTCCTTTTATATCTACATCCTTTGCAAAGTAAGCATTTCCATCTACCTTAAGATTTCCATCAACGTCAATTTCTATAAGGCCTCCAACAAATGCTATGCCGCCCTGTTTTAGCGGCTGTAATTCTAAATTGCCACCTAGCACAT
>CAYIUZ010000089.1:0-4136 GCA_964366705.1 uncultured Gammaproteobacteria bacterium
CAACTATTTCAGCTCGTTTTTTTAAAATTAATCTAACTGCATCTCCAGAAGGATTAATTTCAGCGCGGTCCATTAATTGATATAGTCCTAAGTCAGTTGATACGAATGATGCATCCCTGCCTTGAAGCTGTCCACCTAGAAGCTGGGAAGTAGTTTTTCCTAAATAAGTTAACCTATCTAATTGTTCTCTTTGAGACAAATCTAATATTAACCTGTCTGGCTCTCTTCCCAAAGATAAAACATTTACTACTCCTCTATGAATCAGCCCGATTTTACGAGGTTCACTTTGAGGTAATTTTTCCCCTACGGCTTTATCTTTTCCTGCAGTAGCTCTATCTCTTTTAAGGTCATAGCTTCTTCTGGCCTTTGCATTCCACCCTCCGATAAGAGTTCCGGGTAAAATTCCTACAATTGGTGCTGCTGATCTAGCAGTCCAACCAGCTGTCCCCCATCCAATACTAGTTCCTAATGAAGCTGCTCCTCCTAGAAATGCTGGATTTGACATAAGACCTGTTTTCTTTCTTTTTTGTGCGCCTTTTATTAATTTATCTCTTCTATTTAGTTCTGGCTGAGTTTCTACTCCCCAACGAGGAGTGATGAATTCTACATTGAAATTAATTTGATCGCGAGTTAGTGCGCCAGAGTCAATTGCCCCTCTAATAATTCCAATTTGCTGACTGAGATTTGATCTAAAGTCTGCTAAATTTTCCACTTCAAATTGTTTTCTTATATTTGCGGAATTAGATTTAACAAATTCACCCAATCTGAGATATATATCTTCAGGACTTAGATTTTCATCTACGTAAGTTCTGATTTCAGCTTCAATTTTTTTTCTTAGCTCTTTGTCAGCCAGTTTTCTTCTAGCTGTAAATTGATCAGGGTTTTTATCTAATCCCATTAGAGTAGCTTGAACTGAAGCATGGAATTTGTCCCTATCTAAATCGGGCTTAGTTACTTCTCCGCTTTGGACGTTTATTTCTGCATAAGGATTTCCTGCTTTTACCAAAGCTGCTTTATATTCTCTTATATATTTTTGTCTTTTTCCTTCTTCAGTAATTCTGGTAGCAGCAACTCTTCTTAGGCTTCGTATGCTTCCCAGTCTTCCTTCAGCTGGTTTTAGCTCCAGTTGGAGTCTTTGCTCTGCCCATTTTTGTGCCTCCTGATCATATGCTGGGTCAAGTGAAGTAAATAGAATATTAAACCTTACGCTTTCTTTTTCAGCAGGGCTAAGATTTTCGTCATTAGCATCATCTGCATCGCCTTCCGCAGTTCCTGGAGTGCCTTCATCAGGAGGAGATTCTGAGCCGTCAGCAGACGAAGCGGGAAGTGGTGCGCTTGGTTCCCGTGCGATGGCTGTTTCAGGTTGTCCAGTTGCCGTTGGTTCAGTAGCTGAAGGAACAGCTGGAGATATGGTCGCTGATTCAATTGAAAAAGTTCGGGGGACAATTGTTGTTATTTCAGGAATGAAATATCTTGGTGTCGGATTAGCTTCGTCTCGTGCAATTCTTCTGCTTTCTAAATCTCTCCAAGCTTCTAAATAGACAGTATGTAAATCCTCCTGCGCTTTTTTGATTGGGTTTTCTTTTGGTTTTTCCCATTTCGTTAGGAATTCACCTGAGCTAGTAATAACCTCTACTTTAGGATTAATATCAGGTTTTCCCCAAGGAGCTTCATCCTGTCGTAAGGGTGGATTCTCTCTTTCTGCGCCTGCAATCATGGAAGTTAGCCAAGGAGAAGTCGGTGCAATTTCTGCTGCTGATTCGCCTGGCACACCAGACTCTTGATCTGAAGCACGTGAATTTGAAGATTCATTTAAAATAATCGGTTCATTATTTTTTAAATCTTCTAACTCATATAGTCTATCTCCTGCTCGTTCAATTCTTAGTTCTGATGCTCTTAATTCTATTTTAGATGCTGTTCCGCGATCTGCTTTTCCTGATTTCCTAGCTCCTTCTCTTCGTGCTTCTACATATTCCCTTACTGCTTCTTGGTCGCCAGTTAAGCTTTCTAATTGTTTAATAGTTAGATCAAGCTCTTTTTTAGCTTTTCTTTTATCCATAGGATCCTGGGTACGCGCATATTTAGCGATTGCATTTTCATAAGCTAACATGGCATCATCTAGAGAATGCGCTTCGTGGGTGTGCCTCTCAGCTTCTGCGCGTTCAGTTTCACTTGCCGGACCATCTGTGGCTGATCCAGCTGTATTACGTGTTCTGTGGCCATTTTTTCTGCCTGTAATAAATACACTTCTGTTGGAGATATCACGCTGCACTCTATAGCCTTCATCTGGATCTTGAAGACCCAATGCACCTCTTTGTTGAGAAATATGCGCTTGAAGCGATGGTTCTCTTCCTTTTACAACTTCAATTGCCCTTTTGCTATGTAATTCAACAATATCTATATGTTGTTTTAATGCTTCGCTTTCAGCAGGAGATAATGGTATTTCTATAACTCCGTCGCGAACTTCTCTTGCGAATGGCAAAAGCCTGTCAGAAGGTGGTCCAGGGAGCATAAATTTCCGATTGGTGCTAAGATTTCTTACTCTTTCACCAGAAAGACCTAGCGGATCCTGCTTAATTAAATCGCCCAATATCCTTTTTTCCGCTTTCAACTGTTCATTAAGTCGATCATCTGGTGTGGACAATAAAAGATCACGCAGATATCTGTAGGATTCTGATGGAGCCCTTCCATTAGATAAACCCAACTCAAGTTGGTCTATTCCTAAACTAGGTTGTGTTCCATTTAGCGATTCTGGCGCTTGAGACCTATCGTCGGGCGTTAAATGTTTACGTTCTGTTACTGGAGTTCCCATATTTAGGCTGTATTATACTATATTTTTAATCCTATAGCAATAAATTTGAATGATAATAGCGTGAAGAACGTGTTAGAAATAAAGTATCTCCTTGACAAGTACATAAGCCTATATTATAATGCATTTTGTAACTCTGCCCTCATTGAATATAAGGGTAGAAAATAATTAACAACCCTTATGTTAGGGTTGTTTTTTTATCTCATAATATGAATAAATATAAATCTGAATTAGTTAAGAGAATTAACGATAAATCTGCCAAAGTTGGAATCGTTGGAATGGGTTACGTTGGAATGCCTTTAGCTGAACTTTCCTCTGCAGCAGGGTTTAAAACTTTAGGGTTCGTTAGAAATCCTCAAAAAGCCTTCTATATTAATAATCTTAAAATTAAGAACTTAACATCTACTATTGATAAGACAAAGATTTCTGAAGCTGATGTAGTTCTTATTTGTGTTCAGACACCTGTTTATGAGAATAAAATGCCAGATCTTAGAGCACTTGAAGGTGCGTGCACTGAGGTATCTGAGTATTTAAGAAAAGGTCAATTAATTGTAATTGAAAGCTCGATTGCTCCAGGAACTACGAGAAAAATCGCACTTCCAATACTTGAGCAATCAGGTTTTAAGGCTGGAGTTGATTTCTTTTTAGCATTTTCACCAGAAAGAGTTGATCCGGGAAATTCTAAATTTAAATTAAATGAGATCCCAAAAGTAGTATCTGGACTTGAAGAGAATTCATTTGAAGCTGTTGTATCTTTTTATGAAAAAATTATTGATAAGGTAGTTCCTGTTAGTTCTCTAGAGACAGCGGAACTCACTAAAATCTTTGAAAATACATTCAGACTTATTAATATAAGTCTTGTGAACCAAGTTCATCAGTATGCTAAGGCAATTAATGTAGATATGTGGGAAGTAGTTGACGCTGCTGCTACAAAGCCTTTCGGATTCTTAGCTCATTATCCAGGACCTGGAATCGGAGGACACTGTATTCCAGTGGACCCATATTATTTGATAGAAGACGCTAAGAATTTAGGAATTGACTTAACTTTAGTTAAAGAAGCTGGAAGAATTAATGAAAATCAGCCTCAAAAAGTTGTTAGACGTGCCGAAGAAATTATATCTGCAAGTATTAAGAAAGTTAATCCGCAGAATGGGATTGCGTCTGTTTTTTCAAAACTTAAAGACGGAGTTCATATAAAAGATTCAAGTAATAGAAAAAAAGTTCTTTTAATTGGGATAGCCTATAAACCAGATATTGATGATTACAGAGAATCTCTCTCTTACAAAATTAAGAATTTAGCGTTGTATAAATTATTTCGTCCACCATT
>CAYIUZ010000090.1:0-4102 GCA_964366705.1 uncultured Gammaproteobacteria bacterium
GTTCATTCATTTGTCCATAAACCATAACAGTTTTATCCATAACTCCAGCTTCCTTCATTTCAGTCCAGAGTGCATTTCCTTCACGAGTTCGCTCGCCTACTCCAGCAAAAACAGAGTGACCTGTGTGTTCTATCGCGATATTTCTAATAAGTTCCTGAACGATGACTGTTTTTCCAACTCCAGCTCCTCCGAATGCAGCAACTTTTCCTCCCTTTGTGAATGGAGCAATAAGATCGATAACTTTAATTCCAGTCTCTAGCATGTGAGGTTTGGTTTCTTGTTCTGTTAAGAGTGGGGCTTGTCTATGAATTGGGTGATATTCAATTCCTTTTACTGGGAGTTTTCCGGAATTATCAATTGTCTGTCCTAAAACGTTAAAGATTCTACCCAATGTTGGGAGTCCAACTGGTACTTTAATAGGAGAGTTAGTTCGTCTTACTTTCATTCCTCTGGAAAGTCCGTCAGTAGAGCCAAGTGCTAGAGTTTTAACTTCTTTGTCTCCGGTTTCGAATGCGACCTCTAGAGTTAGAACTTCATTGTTTGCTAGATCGATTTCTAATGCTTCGTTAACCGCAGGAACATCACCGTCAAATCTGACGTCTACAACTGGTCCTGCTACTCTGATAATTATTCCTTCTGAAATTTTAGGCACTTAAAAATGCTCCTCCTGAAATATCAAGTATTTCGTTTGTAATTTTTTCTTGTCGGGTCTTATTATACAAAAGTTTTAGCTCTTCTATAATATCTTTTGCATTATTCGTAGCATTTTGCATAGCTATCATTCTTGCAGCTTGTTCTGAAAGATAATTTTCTAAAAAGCTTTGATATACACTAAGTTCTAGATAACTTCTGATTAGAGCTGGTAATAATTCTTCTGCTGATGGTTCAAAAAGAATTTCCGAATTGACCATTGACGATTGACCATTGACGATTGGTGAATCAAACTGAGCTGGTAAAAGTTTTTTTATGGTTGGAGTCTGAGAAAAAGCATTATTAAAATTGCTGTAAAGAATATAAACTTCAGAAACCTTTTTGTGTAGGAAAAAGTCGTCAACTATCTTCATAACTGGATAAACTAAATCATAAGAGGGGAGAGTAGTTCCAATTTCAAATGAAGCAAGGACTTGACCCCCAAGCATATTTGTAAATCCATTAGCTTTTTTTCCAACAGTGACATATGTGGTTTTTTTATTTTCTTTATTAAAATTTAGTAATTCGCGAGTTAAGTTTGTGTTTAATCCACCACAGAGACCCTTATCTGGGCTAACTACGATCATTAATTTTTCATCAGTATCTGTTAGTTTTTTCATATAGTCATTCATATTTTTTTCGTCAACCTTTCCAGAAATTTCTCTAGAAATTTGAGTTAACTTTTCTACATATGGACGCGCAGTTAAAGCTGCTTCTTGAGCTCTTTTTAATTTACTAGCAGAAATCATTTGCATAGCACGCGTAGTTTTACTTACGTTTTGCGCTGTTTTTATTCTTCTTTTTAGTGCTATTAAGCTTGCCATTGGTGTATTGCTTATAGCTTACTGACTACGGACTACTGCTGTAGTCTGTAGACTGTTCGCCATTAACTTGCCTTAAATCCTTTCTTAAAGTCTTTTACTGCTTTTTCTAGTTCTTTAGCTACATCTTCATTTACTTTTGCTCCGGATTCTAGAGTAGTCAAAAGCTTAGTCTGAGATCTTTTAACGTATGCATGTAATTCTTTTTCAAATCTTCCAACCTGATCAATTGCGACATCGTCCAGATATCCATTTGTTACTGCCCAAATACTTACAACTTCTAGAACCTCAGAAAGAGGTTGGTATTGACCTTGTTTTAGTATTTCCTGAGTTCTTTTTCCGCGTTCTAGTGACTTTGCTGTAGCTGCGTCTAATTCTGATCCAAATTGAGAGAATGCTGCTAATTCTGCAAATTGTGCGAGTTCTAGCTTCATTTTTCCTGCAACAGATTTAAGTGTTCCTGTCTGAGCATCTCCTCCAACGCGAGATACTGAAGTTCCTGTGTTAATAGCAGGTCTAAATCCTGAGTTAAACAAATCAGACTGTAGGAAAATCTGTCCATCTGTAATAGAAATAACATTTGTTGGAATATATGCTGAGATGTCATTTGCTTGAGTTTCAATAACTGGAAGAGCTGTAACTGATCCGCCGCCATTTTTTTCATTTAGTCTTACAGCGCGCTCCAAAAGACGGGAATGAAGATAGAAAACGTCTCCGGGATAAGCTTCGCGTCCTGCTGGGCGCTTAAGAACTAAAGAAATTTGTCTATATGCCCAAGCGTGTTTTGTTAAATCATCATAAACAATCAAAACATCTTGTCCCTTTTCTAAGAAATATTCAGAAATTGCTGCACCTGCATAAGGAGCTAAGTATTGCTGTGCTGCTGGATCAGAAGATGAAGCTGAGACTATGATTGTGTATTCCATAGCTTCAGATTCTTGAAGTCTTCCCATGATTTGAGCGATAGTCGATCTTTTTTGTCCGATTGCTACATAAATACAAACAACTGGTCTTAATTTAGAGCCTTTTTTTCTGAATTCTTTCTGATTAATGATGGTGTCGATTGCAATTGCAGTTTTTCCAAGTCCGCGGTCACCAATAATTAATTGTCTTTGTCCTCGTCCGATAGGGAACATAGCGTCAATTGCTTTAATACCGGTCTTGAGCGGGGTGTTAACTTTTTCTCTCTCTACTACTCCTGGAGCGATATGCTCTAAAGGCATTAATTTACCTTTTTTAATGTTAGATTTTCCATCAAGTGGGTTTCCGATTGGGTCTACAACTCTACCTAAAAGATCATCTGAAGCGTTGATAGATAACATTTCTCCTGTTGTTTTTACGGTGTCGCCTTCTTTTATTCCCGAGCCCTCACCTAGGAGAATTATCGAAACATAATCTTCGTCTAAATTAAGAACTACCCCAGAGACTCCATTATCAAATACTACTCTTTCTCCCATGGTAGCTTTAGAAAGTCCAGAAGCCATGATTACTCCATCTGTATTTTTTTCTACAGTTCCCACATTTTGAGTCTTAGGATCTTTGCCCCAGCTCATTAGATTCTTTTCTAAATCATTAATAATACTTTTTTCGTCAATCATTTGTTGCTCCTCTTAGTGAATGTTCCAGTAAGCCTTTTAATGAAAGCTCATAGACGTTATCGTAATCTACTACCTTAATTCCAGTTAGAAGTGATTCGTCAACCTTAAAGACAATTCTTTTTCCTGGATATATTCTATCAAAATATTTTTTCATGTCACCTACTCCACGTGATGCGGGGATAGTGACTGTAACAGTTTTCTTAGCGTCCATATTTTTTAAGTCCTTAATATACACCTTTAAGTCTTCTCTTTTCAATACTTTTGCGACTTTCATAACAGTTTTTTCGTCCAGTTTATTTTTAGTAAAACTTTCTTCTGCTAATTTTTTTATTATATTTCTTCTCATTAGATATTCTTCTGCAATTGGTCTGTAGCTTTTTTCAAAATTACTTTTTGTTCTTTTTCTCCAAAAATTCCAACGAGTGATTTTTCCAGTAGTGCAATTGCAATTCCTCCGACTTTTCTCATTAATCTTTCTTCTGCTTCTTTTGTTTCCTGTGCTATTGTGAGTCTGGCTTGTTCAAGCATTTTTTCGACCTCAGCTCTTGTTTGTTCCATTTTTTCTATTTTGAGTCCATCAGCTTCATTTTTGGCGTCCTGTAGCATTTTGTCTGCCTCGCTTCTCGCTTTTTGAAGGATTTGTTTTTCTTTTTCAGAAGCTTCAGCTAATCTTTTTTCAGCTTCTTCTGAATCTTTTATACCTTTTTTTATGTCATTTTCCCGTTTTTTGAGCATGTCAAGAACAGGTTTATACATAAATTTCTTTAGTACAAATAAGATTATTAAAAAGTTAATAATCTGAGCCGTTAAAAGAATGGGGTTGAACCCAAAATCCTTCAAAAATTCCATAATCGATTAAATTACCCTGTAAAAGCCAAGATAAGAGAATAAATTGAGATAGCTTCAGCAAACGCCATACCTAAGAGCATAGCAGGAATTATTTTTCCTGATGCTTCTGGATTTCTTCCAATAGCTTCCATAGCTTTTGCTCCA
>CAYIUZ010000091.1:0-4068 GCA_964366705.1 uncultured Gammaproteobacteria bacterium
CAACTTGGTCTAGATACGCTAATCTAATGCCTCTTTCGCCTTTTAACGTGGAAGCATTTATTAAGAAGTTAGTGAGTTCATCTAGTGAGCGTTTTTGATAGCGTTTTAGCTCTAACATATTAGAATTTTTTTAATTCGTAGGGAATCTGTTTAAAAACTACATTTTGCTTAGCTAAGTCCTCTTCATCAATTAAGCATTTGTCAGCATAGATTACTCTACTTCCTTTGTAGCTTGCAGTTTTTTTGAGTGTTGTATTGTCCAGCACATTATTGTTCTTTCCTTCAAAGAATAGAAAGTAGTTAGTGGAACCTTGTGATCCGATGTAAGGATTTTTAATCGTGTTTAAATCAAGGTAATTTTTTGTCTCGGTAAAATAGATATATCCAGCTAAATTCTCATAAGAAGCGTTAGGATTGATAAAACCAGTACTATCGTATAATTCACCATTTAATTCTAAGTAGCTTACACCCTGACCAGTTCCTTGAGGATAGTTTGCTCCTTGATAGCCCTCAGTAACTTTTTGTAGTCTTTTTATAATAACTTCTTTTGCAATTTTCTCTTCAAGTTCCACAAGAATAAATTTACGCTTTCCGCCATCTTCCTTATTTAGATCTAACACGGCATGACCCGTTGTTCCTGAACCAGCAAAGGAGTCAAGAATAATCGCATTTTTATCATCGGAAGTCATCTTGATTATTCTCTTAACTAATTCTGTTGGTTTTGGATTGTCAAAGACCTTTTTTCCAAATACCTTTTTTAATTCTCCACTTCCACTTGAGAGCAGGTCTGTCCAGAGGGTATTCCCAAGCTTATAGTCACTTGGCGGAATATAGTGTTCTGGCTTGTTATTTGAAGATAGTCTTAACAAGTCCAAATCGTCACCATCCTCAATCATTTCTAGATACCATTTATCAATGTCGCTCTGAGTTACATCCGTTTTACTTTTACCAACATCCTTAAGTAATTTCTGGTAATTTTTAATAGCTTGCTGACTTCGTCTCTCACTCCATCTCCATTGTCCTGTATCTGGCTTAATTCCAAATAATTCGTATCTCATCGTTGGTCTGTCTGTTCCTCTCCAATGGTTATTCCAAGCTCCTTGTCTTTCATCATCAAGCTCAATATAGAATTGATCCAGTCTGAATTGCGTAGTTTTTGAATATACTAAAATGTATTCTGCACCCAATCCGAGCTTATCTATTTTTTCAAATTGTGCTTGAACGCTCTTTGCTCCTCTCTTAATTAAGATAATATTTTTGAAGTTGTTTTCACCAAAAATGTCGTTCATTATCGTTCTTAAATTATGAAGCTCATTATCATCAATGCTAATAAATATTAGCCCATCGTCCGCCAACAGCTCCTTAAGCAACTTTAATCTTGGGTACATCATACATAGCCACTTATCGTGCCTTTCCAAATCATCAACTCCGACCACTTTTTTAAGCCATGCTCTGATGGCGGGAGAATTGACTTTATCGTTATATTCCCAGCCCTCGTAGCCAGTATTGTAAGGTGGATCAATGTAGATACATTTAACCTGATTGTAGTAAAAGGGCATGAGAGCCTTAAGAGCCTCTAAGTTATCGCCTTCAATAAGAAGATTATCACTGTTGTCTCCTACAGAAAGCTCCTTAACTGGCTTTAACACTTTGAAAGGAAGTTCTTTATCGTGATTTATGACTCTATCTTTCCCAATCCAGTTGATGACAGGCATAGACAATATCTTATCACAAGCTGGAGTCTATTTTCTAAACAAGTGGAATCTTACTCTAATGGAAGCGGAATCTGTTTTGAGGCTGAACGATGACTTATAATTTTCGTTATAGTATATTCAGTTTTAATACCTAGATCGCCCACAAACTGCTTTACATGAAGTTTTACTTTTAGAATATCGTCTTTAGCAAAGGCAACCTTATTTTCTTGCACCTGCTTAATGAAAGCTTCATCTTTAACTTCGGCATAGAAGGTCACAGTTCCATCAGTAAATCGCCATTTATTCTCTGCTAAGAACGACACACCAACTGCCTGCAGATTGGTTTCTATTTCTTTATCATCTAATACTTCGTCTTGTGTATCTGGAACTTTAAAATAATCCCCTTCGCTTTCCTTAACAATAGTAGTTTCATCGTTGTGTTTTATTGCGAAACTATCAACGCCATCTCTCAATAAGGGTCTGTTGATAATAACCTCCAGCGACTTTCTAATTTTTATATTTTGAAATAACTCAATCACCTCATTCTCAACCTCTAATTGATCTTCATCAACTTCAATGGTCGTTTTACCATCTTCGGTCTTAGTTATTTTTTTAATCTTACGATTCTTTAACCATTTCAGTAATGGGATTAGTCCTTCTTTTGCACTGAAGCCTAAGATTGTAAGAATAAAATCAACTGTAATTCCTGTTGGGGAAGTAGCAAAAGTTGTTAATTGACTGGCAAGACTCTGAACGAGACTGAAGTCTACATGAAAGGAACCTGTTTTAAATGAGCCTTTTACATTTACTTGTACTTGTGCGGAATCCTTATATAAAACTTTATTTGCCTCTTCTAGTAAGTCTCCAACAGCTAATAAAGCAGGTGCGAGGTCTCTAACGTCCATCTCATTATTTTGAAGTGCAGAACCATCGTATATTATTTGAAATTTATCAGTGTTTGCCATTACTTATCTAGTTTAATTTATATCGGTTTTCAATGCAATCAGCGTGGTTCTAGTACCTTTGAGTAAGATAAGTAGAAGTATTTGCTTCAGCTTGAGGTATTATTGCGTATAATTGTCTAAGCTCAAGGAAGTATTGGTTCCAAGAAAAATCCTTGTGGTTCACCCTTCGGCAAGCTCAGGGTTTTACCACTTATAATGGTAAGCATGAGCTGGTATATCTATATTCTTCTTTGCGACAAGAAAACTTATTACGTTGGTTTAACGGGTACTCCACATAAAAGACTTCAATCTCATAAACGTAAGGAGAATCTAGGGACCAAAGAGTTTTCTTCAATAGAACTTGTCTATATAGCAGAATTTTCTACTCGGAGATTGGCCGAAGACCGTGAGAGACGATTGAAAGGTTGGACTGTCGCAAAGAAGAAAGCGCTAATAGATGGCGATATCGTATTGCTAAAGAGACTGAGTAAAACATCTGAGCGCGTCGGAGGTTCCCGAGGTTAATGGTGAGCCTGTCGAACCATCCCCTCGGGGTCACCCCGCTTAGCGGGGTGTTAGTCCGCTTAGCGGACTCACTTTTGATAAAATAATTGTGTGTACTACGTTTACATCCTTTTCTCCGAAAAAGATAAGCTTCTATACACTGGGTTTTCCACTGATTTGAAATTAAGAATTGAAAAACACAATAGTGGTTTAGTAAGAGCCACGAAGAATAGAAGACCGTTCAAACTAATATATTACGAGTGCTATGCAAATGAACTAGATGCAAGGCGACGAGAGGTATACCTCAAAGGGGAAAAAGGCAAAGGTGAGCTGAAGATTCAACTGCATGAGATATTTAATAAAATTGGCTACTACTCCTCCGTATGAGTCGACAGCGTATTCCACTAAATAAACTTATAGCGATTGCGGGCCATATTTCCTATGAAGTTGAAATGTTTGAATACTCTGGTGACAGACTGATGAAGGGAGGGTTAAATATAGGTGAAAAGAATGTAATGCTTGAGACTTTTGTAATACATGCACGTTGTCTTTATGATTTTCTATATCCATCAAAAAAATCACGAAATGACGATGCCAAAGCAGATGATTTTTTTGAAGACGTTAATGAACTGCGAAGCAAACTTCCATCTAAGCTCTCTATATCGAGTTATCTAAGCTCAAGAACAGGAAAAGAGATCGCTCACCTAACCTACGGGCGTATAAAAGTTACGCCAGAACAGAAACCATGGCAAATTGATGAAATTCATAACCAAATCGGAGAGGCTTTAGTTATCTTTTTTGAAACATTAACGCAGGAACGGAGAAGCTGGTTCCCAAAAGTATTGACAAGGTAATATTCATTCCCTCTCAATGGCAGTGTGCGTCCATTTTTTTGCAAAGATTTGGTCTTCGAATCCCCTCGGGGT
>CAYIUZ010000092.1:0-1421 GCA_964366705.1 uncultured Gammaproteobacteria bacterium
CCGTCTTTTTTAGAAGGAGAAATATCATTATGAGATCCATTGTAAGTAAGATAAAGGTAATTTGTCTGCGCAGGAAATTCTCCCGCTAAAGTATCAATCTGAAAAATTGAGGGAGTGACATTAAGTTTTTTTCTAATTTTCCTAACCTCAAGTCCCTTTTTATTTACGAGCTCTCCAATTCTTTTATCAGAAAATCCTAGTTGTTTTAATTCTAGGAGTTCATTTTTATTTTGAATGAGTTCTTTATTATTTTTTAATTTTTTCTCATGAGTTGTTATGTTTTGAATTCTAAATAGAAACCATGGATCAATTCCCGTAAGGAGTCTTATTTCATCAGTGGTAAAGTTTCTTTTGTAAGCTTCTGAAATAGCAAACATTCTGTTTGGTGTGGGTTTACTTAGCGCATGTTTTAATTCACTATCAGATGCATCACTAAATAATTTATCGTTAACAATTCCTTCAAAATCTAAATCTAGCATTCTTATAGCTTTTTGAAATGCCTCTCCGAAAGTGCGTCCAATTCCCATGACTTCTCCTACTGACTTCATGCTGCTTCCAATTGTTTCTTCTGCATTTTTAAATTTGTTTATATCCCAGCGGGGCATCTTTATAGTTACGTAATCAAGTGCTGGTTCAAAGCAAAATTGAGTGGCCTTCGTGACTTTATTTGTAAGTTCTGTGAGATTTTTACCCAGCGCTAATTTGGCTGCTACATAAGCTAAGGGATATCCAGTCGCTTTACTTGCAAGCGCAGAGCTACGCGAAAGACGTGCGTTAAGTTCAATTACATAATATTCAAGTTCTCCATTTTTAGGATTTGGATTAAGCGCGAATTGAACATTACATTCTCCGACTATTCCAAGACTTCTGACAATTTTAATCGAAACACTCCTTAATTTATGATATTCATTGTTGGTTAAAGTTTGGCTTGGAGCAATAACTATGGATTCTCCGGTATGAATTCCGAGTGGATCCATGTTTTCCATGTTGCATACTGTTACACAGTTGTCCGCTGAATCTCTTACAACTTCATATTCTATTTCTTTATAATGGTGAAGATATTTTTCAACAAGAACCTGCCTTACGAACGAAAAAGCCTTTTCCAAAATTTTTTTTAGAGCTTCTTCATTTTCTGCAATTCCAGATCCCTGCCCGCCTAATGCAAATCCCGCTCTTACCATAACTGGATATTTTATTTTTTTTGCAATTCTTACAGCTGTTGAAATATTTGTCGCAGATTTACTAATTGGAGTAAAAACTCCAAGTTTTTTAAGATGCTGGGCAAATTTATTTCTGTCTTCCGAAATCTCAACTGCAGAAATTGGGCTGCCTAGAATTTTTACTTTATATTTTTTGAGTGTTCCACTTTCATCTAAAGCTAATCCGCAATTTAGCGCTGTTTGTCCGCCAAAAGAAATAAA
>CAYIUZ010000092.1:1431-3930 GCA_964366705.1 uncultured Gammaproteobacteria bacterium
TCTTCCGATCTGTGTAACAGGGAGAAAATATACAGTGTCAGCTAAAAGTTTTGAAGTTTGAATTGTAGCTATATTTGGATTAACTAAAACAGTTTTTATCCCTTCTTCTTTAAGAGCTTTAATAGCCTGAGAACCGGAATAATCAAATTCTCCAGCTTCACCTATTTTTAAAGCCCCAGAGCCCAGGATGAGCACTTTTTTAAGTTTTTGTTTAATCATAAGTTTGAAGGTCATCCTGAACTTGTTTCAGGATCTAGAGATGCCGAAACCAGTTCGGCATGACGCCCTAGAGACGTTCTAAGAAATAATCAAAAATCCATTCAGTGTCTTCAGGTCCGGGTGTGGCTTCAGGGTGAAATTGAGCAGACATTATGGGATGGGTTTTATGAATAATACCCTCATTGCTGCCATCATTTGCATTTATAAACCAGGGTTTGAAATCTTTGGGAATTCTTTTAACTTCAAATCCATGATTTTGTGTAGTTATATAGCACCTGTTAGTGCCTACCATGGTGCATGGCTGGTTTTGACTTCTGTGCCCATATTTTAATTTTCCAGTGTCACCTCCTGCAGCAAGCGTTAGGAGTTGATTACCTAGACATACTCCTAGAATCGGTAAATTCAATTTAAAAAGTTTTTTTATATTCTCAATCGTTTTAGTTACGAATTTTGGATTTCCCGGACCATTTGAAATTACTACCCCGTTGATTTTATTTTTAAAATCGCTTACTGAAAGATCAAAATCCCAGGGGACAGTTATAACATTTACACCTCTTTTGATTAATGCTCTTTCGATATTTTTCTTCGCCCCGCAGTCAATTAGTAGAATTGTTTTTGCTTTTTTTGAAATCTCATTTACCGTAATTTTTTTGATTGAAACCTGTTCTACTAGATTTTCATTATCAGGGTCATAAAAATTTATGTCTTTCCCGTTTACAATTTTTCCAAGAACTGTCCCCTTTTCTCGAATTATTTGAGTGAGAAGTCTTGTATCTTTTATTTCGAGTGCCGGGATCCCTTCTTCTTTTAGCCACTCACCAAGTGTAATTCTACTTTGAAAATGATATGGAGTATTTATATAAGTAGACACAATTAATCCCGATATCATTATTTTGTCTGCTTCCCAAAATTTTTTATCAGGAATTCCGTAGTTTCCGACTAGCGGATAAGTGAGAATTAAAATTTGACCCTTATAGGAAGGGTCTGTTAGGGATTCCGGGTATCCCATCATGCCGGTTGAGAAAACTACTTCTCCGGCAGCTGAAACCTCTGCACCAAAGCTTTTGCCCTCGAAGTTTAATCCGTTTTTAAGTATTAATTTATTCATAAGCGTGAATTAAGAATAATGAATCATGAATTATGGTTTTTTGCGTAATTCTTAATTCTTGCTTCATAATTCATTTTCCGAGGATTAGTGCCATGAGGGCCATTCTTATATACATTCCATTTCTGACTTCTGATCTAAAGTATTGTGCTCGTGGATCTAGATCAACTTCTGGAGTTATTTCTCCAATTCTTGGAAGTGGATGCATGAAGATTGTATTTTTTCCTGCGCGCTCATTTATTAGTTTTTTGTTTAAAATAAAGCGATTCTTTACTCTTTCATATTCTTTTATATTTTTAAATCTTTCTTTTTGTACTCTAGTCCAATACCAAAAGTCTGCATTTCTTGGCATGTCTTTTTCAGATTCAATTTCTATTAATTTAATATTTGATTTTTTTAGCTTTACACCCTTGGGGTGGAAAGCTAATTTTTCGAATGATTTTCGATCGGACGAACTTAACCGGAGCTCTTTTGGGGAAAGAAGGTAAATGGTATTATTTTTGTACTTCGAGAGACCGCGGATTAACGAGTGAACCGTTCGGCCATTTAACATATCTCCAGCCATTACTCCCGTTAATCCATTGAGTTTTTTTGTATGCTCGAAAATAGTTAACAAATCTAGAAGCGCTTGGGTTGGGTGTTCTCCGATTCCATCCCCAGCGTTAATAACAGGTACAAATTTTGCAGCATCAGCCGCGTTTGACGCGGTTCCTGCAACAGGGTGTCTTATTACTATTGCATCACAGTAAGATTCAAAAACCCTTATCGTGTCTTCTAAAGTTTCACCCTTCGAAACGGAGGAAAAAACTTGCGGATTAAGAATTTCTATAGTTGCGCCCCCGAGTTGTTTTACGGAAGCTCCAAATGAACCGAAGGTTCTACTTGATGGCTCATAAAAAATAAGGGTAACGATGTTACCCTTTAGTAAATCTGATGGCTTTGCGTTCTTAGCAATGCCACGCATTTTAGATGCTTGCTTGAATAAAATATTAATGTCAAAAGGGGTAAATTGATCTAAGGAGATAACGTCTTTACCTTTAAAGTCCCCATCTATAGGGTTAATTGTTATCTTTTTAACCATAAAAAAATCCTTCGCTAACGCTCAGGATAAACCAGAATCGTTAGTTAGATTGCCAACGTGTTCTGGAATTTAATTCTACCAAACAGGAGATCGG
>CAYIUZ010000093.1:0-3870 GCA_964366705.1 uncultured Gammaproteobacteria bacterium
AAGCTTATGTTTGAAAATATTTTAGATTGGTACGAGAAAGTGTATGGCATAAAACATGTTAATTTAAGATATTTTAATGCAGCAGGAGCTGCTCTTGATGGCTCAATTGGGGAGATGCATTCTCCTGAAACTCACATAATTCCAATAGCAATTAAAGCTGCGTTAGCAAATTCACCTTTTTTGCTCTTCGGTAATGATTATGATACCAAGGATGGAACATGTATTAGGGATTATATTCATGTTGAGGATTTAGCGATTGCACACTTGCAGGCGTTAAATCTTTTAAGTGAAACTGGTAAAAGTGATAGTTTTAATTTGGGTGCAGGAATAGGCTTTTCAAATCTTCAAATTCTTGATGAGATTAAAAAAGTTAGCGGAGTAGATTTTCCGGTAGAAATAGAACCAAGAAGATCAGGGGATCCAGCTATGATATATGCTGATAATTCAAAAGCTAGAGAAGGACTTGGCTTTGTCCTTAAATATTCAGAAATTGAAACAATTGTAAAAACCGCTTGGCAGTGGCATAGTAAAAATGGTTAAGAAAATACTTTTAATTTTTCTTGTAATCTTCTCTCTTAACTTAACAATCCCACGATTTGTATTTGCTGAATCAAGTTATGTACTTCCTTACCCTTCCTACATGCCGGGTAATTTTTTTTATCAGCCTAGGCTAATTATCTCTAAAATAAGTAAATATATTTACTTTGGAGACTTCGGTAAGTACGACTACAATCTTAAGGAATCAGATCATTATTTAGTAGAAGCAAAAATATTATTTGATTATAAGCAGTATTTACTTGCGACAAATGCCCTTAAAAAATCAGATGAATATTTTGGGAAAATTTATCCTAACCTTGAAAATGCTAAGAGAAATGGAAAAGATATTTCAGAACGAGAACTAAAGCTCAAGGAAGCTTCCAGAAAACACATGGAAACACTGGGGCATTTGGGGGAACATTTGCCAGAGGAGGTAGATTGGAATCCGGAAGATTCAACTCGTACAAATTTAAAATTAAAAGAAATAATAGAAAGTTCGATAAACACAAGAAATAGCGTTTTATGAAAGTATTGATTTTAGGCTACGGGATATTTCTCTTAGGATTTACTCTTTTTACATATTTATTTGTAGATCTAAATTTGATTTACATGGAAAGTATCTATACTGGTTTTGCAAATCACAATAGAGAGTTGGTAAGTATTATTTATGTGGTTTTTATTTCTGTATTTTTTCTCTTTTATTTTTTCTTCTTAAGAAATATTAATCAAAAAATTCTAATGAATCTCATTATTCTTTCTGTGGTTTTCTTATTCTTATCTTATCCTGCGATTTTGTCATATGACATTTTTAATTATATTTTCACAGCTAAAATTTTAGTCTGGTACCAGGAGAATCCATTTATAGTGATGCCAATTGAATTTTTAGGAGATCCATATTTAAGCTTTACCCATGCAGCGAATAAAGTGGCATTATATGGTCCTTCATGGGTGATCATGACAGGCCTTCCTTATTTACTGGGATTTAATAATTTTATTTTCACTTTATTTAACTTAAAGCTTTTTGTAGTGGCTTTTTATTTTGGAATATTATATTTGATTTATAAATTGACCGGGAAAACTGAAAACGTAGCATATTTTGCTTTAAGCCCGTTAGTTTTAATTGAAACATTTGTTTCAGGGCATAATGATGTTTCCATGATGTTTTTTGCGATTCTTTCAATTTATTTTTTAAAAAAAGAAAAAGTCTATCTAGCGCTTGGTTTTTTAATTATCTCGATTTTTATAAAATACGCCACAATATTTCTTATTCCAGTTTTTGTTTATTATATTTTTCAGAAAATTAAAAAAAGAAAAATTAACTGGGAAAAAATTTACATATCTAGTGCACTTTTAATGCTTATCGTGTTATTACTCTCTCCAATAAGAGAAGAAATATATCCATGGTATGGAATATGGTTTTTGACTTTTATTGCCCTAACAAACAATAAGAAACTTAAGATATTGGGTTTTGTGCTATCCTTTGGTTTGATGCTTAGATATGTGCCTTTTATGTATCTAGGAACTCATTTTGGAATAACACCTTTAATTAAAATTCTTGCAACTTACACACCAATAATTGGATTCTTATTATATTTATTAAAAGATTTTAAAAATATTTCAAAAAAAATCTTAAGAAATGAAAATAAGTAATTATAAATTTTTAATTGCTTCAATATTCATATCGTTGTTTTCTGTAATTTCTCTTCTGAAACCCGGACTTCCGCCAACTCATGATGGAGAGTTCCATGTTCTTAGATTTGAGCAGTTTTTTAAGTCTATAAACGAAGGAACACTCTATCCCAGATGGGCACAAGACTTTAATAATGGCTACGGAATTCCACTTTTTAATTATGTTTATCCGCTGCCTAATTATGTAGCAGCATTTACTCATTTACTGGGATTTAGTTTTATAGAATCTTTAAAGTTAAATATGATTTTTGCGACAATTACAGGGTCAATTTTCTTTTATCTATGGACTAAAAAGTTTTGGGGCGAATGGGGAGCATTGGTTAGCACTGTTTTTTATGCTTACTCACCTTACCATCTCCTAGATATATATGTTAGGGGTTCTGTAGGGGAAGTGTGGAGTCTTGGTTTAGCTCCAATCCTTTTATGGGGATATCAATCATATTTCGAATCAAGAAAAATAAAATATTTTGTGTTTTCATCATTCTCGATGGCTCTTATCGTTCTTGCGCATAATATCCTGGCGGTTGTATTTTTTGCTTTTTTTCTTTCATATGCATTTTTTCAGTCTTTTATTAAAAAACAAAATGCTCGAAATAAATTAAAGGAATTTAGTTCTGCGATTTTTATTTCAGTTTTGGGAACTGGACTTTCAGCAATTTTTTGGCTGCCTGCAATTCTCGAAACTAAATACGTCAGAGGGCTTCAAATTTTTGATCCAACCCAGCATTTTCCGGTTATCTATAAATTAATTTATTCTTCCTGGGGATATGGTTTTTCGGGGATAAATGTTCCAGATCAAATGTCATTTCAAATTGGTATTGCAAATATTTTAGTAGTCATAGTTTGTTTACTTATTTTTATCTTAAAAAAAAGAATTAATATAATTGGGTACTTCTTGTTCATATTTATTTTTACGGTTTTTTTAATAACACCTTTGTCTGAATTTGTCTGGAAAAATGTTCCTTTTGTTTCTTATATTCAATTTCCATGGAGACTTTTAAGCGTTGTGATTTTAGCTTCATCCTTTTTAGCGGGATTTATAGTATCTGAAAAATTAATAAAAAGTAAATACTTGAGGATAATTATCTCAATATCACTGATAGTGTTTTCTATCGGGTTTTCAATAAATTACATTAAGGCACCATTCCACCACATTAGAGATGATCAGTACTACCTAAAAAGAGAGAACTTCATTTATGGTACAAATAGTCCTGGGAATGTTTTTAACACGCTTAATTTCAACGCAAAACTCCCTACAGCAAAAGAAAGAGTATCATCGAATAGTTTTAAGATTAACCCAATTTCAAGCAACGTAACAAAAGAAAAATTTATTTTGAAGGGGAGTAGGGAAGGGGAAGTTTTAATAAATATAGCCCATTTCCCTGGCTGGACAGTAAAGATTGATGGAGCCACCGTTCCCGCAGTAATCACAAAGGACGGAATCTTTAAGGTAAGAGTCCCAAGTGGCGAACACATTCTTGAAGTAGTTTTGAAAAGTACCAAACTCCAGTCTATCTCACTTGTCATTACTATTTTTTCCGCACTCACTTTATTTTGTTTGTTTATGTGGGATAAATACATTAAAATTAAGAAATGAGTCCCATTAGAAAAATAATATATTCCAAATAGATCGGAAGAGCACAC
>CAYIUZ010000094.1:0-3863 GCA_964366705.1 uncultured Gammaproteobacteria bacterium
TTCTTTCCTTGGCCAACTCAACATCAAATTCCAATTTATTAGATTTCAGATTTGACTTATCACTTATTATGTAGTCTGCTTTAACGCGGTCTTGCATCATGGTATATCTGGCTATTATTCCATCAGAAATTTCCCATTCTATGATGTTATTCCGAACTTTCGGAATAACAGAATTATGAATTATGAATTCTGAATCACGATTTTTGTTCTCGTTATTCTTGATTCTTGATTCCTGATTCATACTTCTTGGAGCGTAGCGGACAAACCACCCTTCTTTATTTGTAATCTTAACTATTGGCAAAACTTTATCTCTAGGAGTATCAGCTAAAACTCCACCAAATTCAAACTTCGTCCCACTAGAAATCGTTACTGACCAACGGAACTTTTCCTCGTCTTTTTTTAATTCTTGATTTTTAATTCTTAATTCTTTTAAGTTAAGATCTGCTTTTGGACCATCAGATAAAACCTGCTGAAGCGGCTCCCTATTCTTAAGCGTCCAAACTCCATCTGCTACTTTTTCCTGATATGGAAGATCAGTTATCTTATTTGTTTTAGGAGAATTAAATTCCGTAAATACCCGGATAAAGACAATTAAAATAATAAAAGTAATCGTAAATATGAACGCAAATTTAAGCTTGCGTGGACCAACTTTTTTCTGAAAGTTATAAATTTTAATACGGTATTTATGTGGTAAAAAAGAGAGCAAGAAATTATTCAAGCGGAAAATAATACGCTGATTTATCTTTAAAAATCTTCGGACAAAGCTTAATACTCTATACTTTATACTAAATATTAATCTCATTAGGACAGTTAAAGCTTTTTTACGAAAAAACCACGGCTAGTGGTTAAGCTTTTATAACCTCAATAATAGCTTCAAGAAAGATCCATGTAAAGACTGACAAACAGATACAAAATAGTGCAAGTGAATTTGTAGAGAGTAAACAGTATTGAGTATGCAAAATACTCCCTACTGTCCGGGTGTGGAACTTGGCTGAGCTGGATTAATTGCCTGAGTAGGAGTTATGAATGACTGGGGACTCGATGTAGGAACTATGGAAATAACCTCCGGAGAAAGCTGTGCAGAAGCAGACGCTCCGGCTACTTCCTGAACAGGTATTGGTGATGGATCAGCAAGAGGCGCAACTGCAATTATTTTTTTTGTTGACGGGCGGTAAAGAATAACTTGTTTGGATCTTTCATAGATCAAAACCTTATCTCCATTCAAGGCATTAGCGAAGAATTCCTGATTTCCCAGCTGAGTTTTGTCAGAAATAGTTGCCGTAATAGGCTCTTCATTAGTAGGTAAATCAATTAATTCACTAACCTTACTCACCAAATCCTTCTGCTCTTGAGCTGCTATTACCGCAGGATCGTTCGGCTTCATTTGATATAAAATAACAGGAATTGCAAAGAGGGAAAAAAAAATAAAATACGCTATCATTACCCTCCTGTTTTTATTAGGCTTTGGCAAATTTTTTATTAGATTTACTATTTTGACCATACTTTATGTAACTTTTAGGATAGCTTTCAAACACTTATATTGTCAATAGGGCTCGAGTGCTTCTTGAAGATTTTTTAGCGCTTTTTTCTCGCTCTTGCCTTGGCTAGCAACTTCAACCTCAACAGCCTTAGAAATAAACCATTTATTTTCTTTCCATATTACGGCATGTAACTTTTTCATAAAATGATTACATCACAGTAATTATTCATCAATCTTTAGTTTATTTTCCTCGAGTCTACTTCTTCGTAGACCATTTTGGAGATATCCTGAATAACTTTTGACAGATCTTTAAAATCCTCTCCTCTAGTCATAACGCAAAGAATATAAGGATTTTTGGGGAAATAAACTATTCCGCAGTCATGAAGCTGGTTCAGATTATCATCGAGGTCTCTTTCTCCAAATTTATGCGCTACTTTTACTCCCTTTGGCACCCCCCCCGCAATTCCCTGATCAAACATTGATTTACTTAAATATCCAAGAGCTTTATCAGACATTTCATTTGATAAATACGAAGGATTAAAAAGCAGTCTGAAAAACGATCCGTAAGCTTTAACGCTAATTTCCTCAAATGGTTTTGAATCAGAACCAAGCGTTCCAGTCTCTCTAAGCGTAACTAAGAGAGGATCCTTTTCTTTACTTGTAGAGTATAAATGATCAAGGAGAAAACCGGAAGCATGGTTATCAGAATAGACTATCATTATTTCCAACAAATCTTCCATCGTATAGGTCTCGCCTATTTCAACGGTTTTTTCAGGCTTAAAATATTGATCTTCAACATCTTTTGGGAGCCGTTTTATTGTCAATTTTTCGGAGAGAAGATTTGGATCATCATCTGCCATTTTTAGAAAAGTCAGCATTATCGGGAGTTTTAAAAGACTAGCAGGAATAAACGTCTTTTTTTCTTCTATTCCAAACCAGGGTCCATTAACAAGATCTCTATAGTAAACCGACGTATCCTTTATTTTACCAGCTTTTTTTTGCGAATCAATGTAAACTTCAATTTTATCTTTCAGCTCTATGTAACCATGTTTTTTAATTACAAATTTAAAATCACACCCGAGAAGAGGATTTATATAAGTATATTTTTCAAGGCATCCACTACTTGAAATACTAACTTTTTTAAATGAGCCGGATAGTAAATATCCTGCCAAACTTCCAACAAAAAAAATGATTACGAGAAGAACTATAATCCCTTGCTTCATTAGAACAAAGTATAGCCGAATCAATTTTCAAACGTCAATACCATAACGATACGGGATCGTTAGTCTAGGAATTAAGATCTAATACATGTTTTATTAGCTCCAAAGATCTAGCGTAATCCTCTTGGTCAGATACGAATTTTTTATAATCTTCAGTTGTCTTAAAATTACTTAATATAATATTTGGTTTAGACAAATCTTCATTAGTATTTTTCTCTATATAAGCTTTATAAGAAGACCAAGGGTAATCATTGAGATCAGCAACTAAAGACGACACTAATGGATTAAGGTGAATGTACCTGGAGACGTGCAGCAACTGTTCGTCTGAATCTATCAAAACACCTTTAAAACGCCCTTGAAATAATGGACCTACTCTTTTATTCTTAACATTAACATAGTGGGAATAGCTATTCATAAAACGCCTCATGTAAGAAGTAATTCCATCCTCCTTCAGTTGTTTTATAAGAAAATGAAAATGATTCGGCATCAGGCAGTAAGCTAGGATTTCAACCTTTGGTTTCAACTCTAACGATACGGGATCGTTAGAGTTGGTGTCTTTTTCGTAACTGAATTTGCTGTTTTTTGTTAAATAGTGTCTTGCAGCTGACAAAAAACGCTCATAGTCTTTTTGAGAAAAGAAAATGTCGCCTTTATTTACTCCCCTATTGAAAACATGGTAAATGTGATTAGTAATTAACGGTGTTTTTCTCATATTTTTATTTTAGTATACCCATAACGATACGGGATCGTCAAGGCTATCGTTAAGGCTGAATTTACCATCAACTATTAACTATCAATAAATAATAATTCGCTTAGAACGTGAAGCGTTGCTCTACTCCACCGCTGAAATATTTTCCGTGCCTCATTACCTGATCAACAGGACTTAATACCGTATAAGTAATAACAATTACTCCGCCTCTTCCTACACCTACTGTAGCTCCGCCGCCGCCGCCTCCGCCATAAAACCCACCAGCTCCTCCAACTCCTCCAGAGTCATCATCGCCTGCTCCCCCTCCGCCGCCAGAAAGAGATGGGTCATCTGACATTAAGCCGTCTCCTCCGCCTCCGCAATCAAAGCCTCCTTCATCTCCTCCGCCTCCTCCGGATCCACGAGTTCAAGCAGTAGCGTTTGTACCGTCTACGCCCGTTCCGCCCGAATCAAA
>CAYIUZ010000095.1:0-3856 GCA_964366705.1 uncultured Gammaproteobacteria bacterium
AATTCCTCCTGTATGAATGTCAAAACTTTCTCCCAAAGCCTTCATGCTCATAGCAGAGCACTCTATGTGCCATCCCGGAAATCCGACACCCCACGGACTATCCCACTCCATTTGACGTTTTTCATCAGTTGGAGAAAATTTCCAAAGAGCAAAGTCTGAAATATTTTTTTTATCTCCCAGATCAACCCGAACTCCACCCATTAAATCTTCCGGATTTTGGCGGGAAAGTTTGAAATAGTCGGCAAATTTTGAGGTATCAAAATAAATTCCATCAGAGATTTTATAAGTAAACCCTTTTTCTTCAAGTTTTTTTATTAACTCAATCTGCTCTTTTATATAATCAGTCGCATGCATTAAATCCTTCGGTAAAATAATGTTGAGCAAACTACACGAATTTTTAAATTGAGCTTCAAATTTTTTAGCAATATCCCAAACTGATAAACCAAACTTCTTGGCTCCCTTTTCCATCTTATCTTCACCGCTATCCGCATCTGAAACAAGATGTCCCACATCAGTGATATTCATAACATGACGGACATCAAATCCATTAGCCTTCTTCAAAACACGGATAAGAAGATCATCTCCGACGTAACGCCGCATATGTCCTATATGCTGGTAGTCATATACAGTTGGTCCGCATGAATACATCCCAACTTTTGGTGGATTTAAGGGCTCAAACTCCTCGACCGAACGACTAAGCGTATTATAAATTCTCATCACCTTATTTTACAGCAAAATGAGGCAAACTGCTTCGATAAATTTAATTATAAATTTACCCTGAAACTCCCACTGAGCTTTCTGCCGTTCCTTGTTTCATCGTTGGATTTATTGGTGGTTTTGGCTTATCTTTATCAGTTTCTAAATCTGCCATTTTCTTTTCTTGATCCTCTCTTTCAAGCTTATCAACGACGGTTTCTTCTTGCTTCTGGAGTTTTGTTAATTTTTGATAGTACTCACCATGCAATTGACTTCTTAATGCCTGCATTTTCGACATTTCTTCCGGAGTTTTCTGTCCACCCACATCAGGAATTCCCATTGCAGCTTTTATAGTTTCTCTCGGGGTAGGCGCTTCGCTTTTAGGCTTTTCTCCTGGGATTCCAAGAGCTGTTTTTATCGTCTCCATGGGAGTTGGAGCTTTTTCTTGAGGCTTTGCTGAACCTACCAAACCCAGTGCTGCTTTAACAGTTTGCTGATTCTGTGTAGGTTTTTTGGCCGCTGGCAAACTGTTTACCTGCGCTTGTTGGTTTTGCTGATTTGGATCTTGAGCTGGTTTTTTTACTCCATATAAATCTTGTAAAAATTTCTGCGCATCATCGTCTGACATTTGCTGTTGCGTGGGATTTTGTGCATTTGCTTCATTAACTCCTTGGTCAGATGGCGTATTTGAAGTTTGCCCCGCTGCGGTTTTTGCAAAACTTGCGGCTCCAGTTTGTGCTGATTTAACGGCCTGTTTTACACCACTTTGTCCTTTTTCAATTACATCCTCGAAAGATCCAATCATCTTCACCATAAATATATTATAAACTCAAAATCCTAATATCTAAACTCTAAATAAATCCAAATTCCAAAAATTCAATGTTTTGAAGATTCAATATTTGTACTTTGAAATTGTTTAGGATTTAGTGTTTTGGCTTTGGGATTTTTCCGCATTGATTTATATTTCCGATCTTCCCTCAAGCGCACGCTGGAGGGTTATTTCATCAGCATACTCTAAATCCGCGCATATTGGCAAACCGCGTCCAATACCGCTTATTGCTAATTGCTTATTGCTAATTGCTAATTGCTCGCGAAGTTGCTTAGTTATATACATTGCAGTTGCCTCACCTTCCATTGTAGGATTTGTCGCAAGTATAATCTCATTAATCTTTACCCCATCACGTTTTACTCTTTCAAGCAACTTATCAATATAAATTTCATCCGGCCCGATATTATTTAATGGATCAATTCGGCCGTGAAGGACATGATAAACTCCTTTATATTTTCCCCCTCGCTCTAGTGCCAAAACATCAAGCGGTTCCTCTACTACACAGATTAAACCCTGGTCCCGTGACGCATCCTCACAAATTTCGCATGGATCAGTCTCCCCTACTGTAAAACAATTTGAGCAAATAGTAGTGCCAGTCTTAAGGTTTGTTAAACTTCCGGCAAACTTATCTAATTCGTATTGAGGAACATGAAGCAAATAAAAAGTTAACCTTTGTGCAGTTTTTGGACCAACACCAGGTAGCTTCTCAAACGACTCAATGAGATTTTGGATTGATTTGGGTATCTTCATTTCTTTAAGGCTTCTGAGATTAACGGAGAAACAGAAACTATATGAAGTTTTTCAAATTTTCTTTTTGTACGTATCTCAAGCGTATCAGCAATTGTTACTCTTTTTATGATTGAGTTTTGAAGCGCTACTGGCGCTTCTCCTGCAAAAATTCCATGAGTTGCCATAACATAAACCTCCTCTACGCCGTTTTTCTTGAGAAGATCAGCTGCTGCGATTAATGTCTTTCCTGTTGAAATAACATCATCAACTATTACGGCGATTTTCTTAACTTCTCCGTTTATCTTCGTAGATTCAATCTCGCCTGTATTTAAATCGCGATTTTTTTCAATTGAAATACAAGGAACTTTATTATCCAATAAATCAGCTAAAATTTTAATTCTTCTTATTCCTCCCATATCTGGGGAAACCAAAACTACATTTTTCAAATCCATTTTCTCTATTTCTTTTGCAAAGACAGGAAGAGCTGAAAGGTGATCCATCTTTATTCTTTTATTAATGAAGAACTCTGCAATTCTAGGTGCATGCAAATCAAAAGAAATTACTCGATCCACTTTCATTGCTTTAATCAGATTTACGATAACCTCAAGAGATACTGCTTCTCCGCTTCTAAAAATATGATCCTGTCTTTGATATCCTAAATATGGAATTACGAGAGTAACTTCTGATCCTCCGCTTCTTTTTAAAGCATCCAATATAAAAAATAGCTGCATATAGTAATGATTGGGGTGAACTCCAGTAGATTGCACAACAATAGTATGCTTATCTAAAACATTTTCTAAAACTCTAATCCTAACTTCCTTATCGGGAAATTTAAAAATTTCCAGAGAAGAAAGTTTGGTATCTAACTTTTCAGCAATTTTTTTTGCGAGTGCGGGGTTTGAAGTCCCGCTAAAAATTAACATTATTTTCCTAAAAGTCCTCCAAGACCTCCCTGCATTCCTGCAAGTTTTTTAGCTGCGATTTCCTGAGATTTCTTAACAGCTTCATTAATAGCTTCTTTAATGTCATTGTCAGATCGACCGTTTGTCTTAATTTCTTTAATTTTTTGGTCTCCAGTGATTGTTATATCAACTCCGTTTTTGTTAACTTCAACTTCCTCAGCTGACAAAAGTCTCTGAATTTGCATCGCCTGATCTCTCATTTTTTTTAGCTCCCCAATTTGTCCAAATGGATTGTTCATATTATTATTCACCTACTTCCCCGCTTTCAAATTTGTCTCAAAGTATATTACTATGTAGTAGTATACTCTACGATTATTTTAAGCTTATTAGTATTCTTGTCTCTTTACCTGTTATTCCTTTTAAGCTTTTTTCAAGTAAATTAATTACTTTTCCCTCGCTTAACCTCTCTTTATGAAATTTAAAACTAGTTGAAAGGGTTAATTCCCCATCAGTTGATTTCTCTACTTTACAACCTCTTAAAACCCCGGCAATTGAGAAATTCTCTTTCTTTATTTCTTCAATCAGGGATTCTAATATATTACCAAATTCAGAGGATTTGGGAAGAGGCTTTTTATTGTCATCCTGAACTTGTTTACCCTGTAAGAGTTTCAGGATCCCACCTTTTCCTTCGCTTCTTAAT
>CAYIUZ010000096.1:0-3848 GCA_964366705.1 uncultured Gammaproteobacteria bacterium
CCCTAAATGCTGCGTATTCTGCTTGAGTTCTAAAATTTTTAGCATCCAAAGACTGAGAATAAAGTAAATTTTTTATCGCCGCAAGATTAATTCCTCCATAGAAACCGATATCAAAATCGCCAGTATCCGCTTGGAGTGGTAAACCCACAATTCTAATTACTAATCTTTCAACAGCTGCTTGAAATCGCATTTGACGGGCTTGATCAGTTACCAAAGTATCTGTTTGAATAATTTTTTTAAGCGTAACGTCATATATATTATCGCTGGAAGGATTTACGCCCCCAACATAATCTTCTACTGTACTAACTAATTCCTCTTCAAAAACCGCTAACTGTGCTGGGTTTGGTACGGCTCCAGGTTGAGCCTGAGCATTTAAAAACGAGATTCGCTGGCTGTTAAGAAAATCGTATCCAACAATAAAATCTTCCTGAGGAGACTTCTGCTGATGAGTTCTATCGTCTAAGTCTTTAATCTTCTTAAATCTTTGCTCCAAGGCCAGCACTTCAACTGGAGGATTTGGAAGATTTAAAACATCCTTATATTTTTCATAAAAACCTTTATATATTGCATCAAATGCCTCCGATGAAATTCCATTAAGATTTGGTTCAAGACCCGCTGCAAGATCTCCAATAATAGCCTGGTTATGGAGAATTAATAATCTATTTCTTATACCATCTAAGTCAGCTGTCAGAGGAAGAGTTTGCAGATCGGCTATTGCATCATTTCTTGCATCTATTGGCAGGAGAGGCGCAGGAGGAGCAGCTGCTGCTAATCCAGATTCTATGATTTCTCGTCTTTGCTCTTTGTCAAACCCTGCATCTTTTAGGATTTTTGCTTTTTCTAAGAGTTGATCTTCGCTAACATTAAATACTCCAGATTCTCTTGCCTCATCTTTTCCCTTCTCACCAAGACCCACAAAATGAGCTCTTAGAATTGCTTTTTTCTCAGCATCTGTTAGCTCTCGACCTAATGATTCTTTTAATAATCCTTCAGCTTTTGAAATTCTGTCTGTGTTAGCTGTAAAAAGCTCTGTCCTTTCTTCTTCTGTTAATTCTTCTTTGTTTGCAAGCTCACGGGATCTTGTTAAAACGGCTGGATCTTGGCTATCGAGTCCTGCATTTTCTACTACACTTTTAGCTGTCTGCTCTGTTCTACCTTTAGATGTAACTTTTGCAGGACCAAATCCCAATTCTACTGCTGCATCAATTGTTCTTCTGGTATCTATATTTTGAAGCTCTCGAGGACTAAAAGCGCTCATCCATTCTCCTCTTAAATCTACAGGAGATGAGCTAGGAGGAGATCCAATTGGCGCTTTTGGTGTTGGCGCTTGCGGAGCTCGTACTCCTTCTGTGTTTATTCCAGCATCTGACATAAAGATATTTCCCTCTCTATTTAGTGTAGGATTAATGGCTACAACTGTCAATTCTGTCGGCTGCATTTCATTCATGCGCTCATTCTATATTTAAAAGCAGTAATTGACTTGATATCTGAGTTACAAAATCTTGACAAAACAATTAGATTGTTCCACTGTTAAATTGCTACATTGCTGGAAACGAATGAAATACCTACAGCTAAATGATATAGATTGCTACAAGAAAGCACTAAGTCTCTCGAATTACGTTTGGGATGTTGTATCAGAATGGGACTGGTTCGCTAAGAAAACAGTTGGTATACAATTTGTTACGGCGATGGATTCGATATCTGCTAATATTGCTGAGGGTTTTGGAAGATACGGAAAAAAAGATAAAATCAAATTCTATTTCTACAGCTTTGGATCCACTAAGGAGTCGCTGGACTGGAATGAAAAATCACGAACGAGGAAATTGCTTACGAAAGAACAGTATGATCATATTTTTGCTGAGCTACAGATACTCCCAAGGGAAATTCATCAACTTATAAAGTTTACTAATGACAAGCTAAAAGAGTAAAATAAAACAATGAATCAATCTAGCAATGAAACAATAGATGCCTCTCATTTTGAGAGCCTCTATCCTGCGGATAGCAGATACGAGGAGATTGATAAAATTATTTCCTATATAAAGAGTGGGAATTCAGCTCAGGTTATTTCCCTTCCCGGTGTTGGAAGAAGCAATGTCTTAAGAATTCTTGCATATAACACGCAGGCTCGCACTCTTCATCTTGGAGAAAATCAGAAATGGTTTCATTTCGTAATGTTAAATTTCTCTGAAATTAAAAAAAGACCTCTTTCAGATTCCACAAAATATATGTTTCTTGAGCTTGTTGACTCCCTACAGGAAAGGAAGTTGGATGAAGAATATAAGTTTACCAAGAGCATTCTTGACGAATGTATAAAATCCGGAGATGAGTTAGTAATTTTTCAGGGTTTTAAAAAAACCATTGACTATTTATGCTTACAAAAAGAGCTAACCATAGTTCTTCTTTTTGACAAATTTGAAGAATATGTAGGCGTAGTTGAGCCTGTATTTTTCGAAAACTTAAAAGTTTTAAGAGATAGAGCAAAGTATAGATTTTCTACTGTTTTCCCCCTTAATCGCCCTTTAGAGGAAACTGTTGGACATGAAACTTTATCTACTTTTTATGAATTTTTAGTTGGCAATTTAGTATACCTCTCTCTTGGAGATGAGAAAATCAGAGATTTTCGGTTAAATTATATTAAAAAATCTACTGGGAAAAACATAGAAAAGGAAGTCTTAGACGAAGCTTTCAAACTTACTGGAGGTCTTGGAAAACTTTGGTTAGTATGCGTAGATGCATGCATAAATGAAGGGATTAAAAAGGATATTCAAGATTTTTTACTATCAAATACTAGGGTAAAATCAGTTTTATCTGAAATCTGGAAATCCCTTACTCCATTTGAACAAAATCTAATTGCAAATGAAAAAGCCAATGAATCCTCGCATCTAGTAGCTGTCGGATTAGTAAAAAACAATAAATTTGCAGCTCCACTCTTAGAAGAATTTGCAAAAAATGAGCTAAAGAATACGAAAAATGAAATTAAATATGATGAGGCAACAAATGAAATTAAAAACGGCAACATAATTCTCTCTGAAGGCTTAACCTCATCAGAATTTAAATTACTTAAATTTTTAACATTAAACCCTGAGAAAATCCTAGAGAGAGACGAAATAATAACGAGCGTTTGGGGCGATCAAGCATCCACCGCAGGAGTGACAGAACAAGCTTTGGATCAACTAATTTTTAGGGTGAGAAAGAAAATCGAGGAAAACCCCAACACCCCTACTCACATTCAAACTGTGAAAGGCCGTGGTTTTAAATTCTCTACTTAATTTGCAAATCGAATTTTATTCTTCTACGATAAGATTGTGAAGAAAATTCTCGCCCTTATAATTCTGTTCTTCGCATTTGCGTTTTTACTTCCAAAAGCAGCCCATGCTATTCCCAACCCCCCAGTAAATCTAAGAGCTAATCCATTTTGCGGAGGACCAAATAATGAAACTTCTAGGATTAGATTTGAGTGGACATATTTCGGTGAAGATAGCAATTCTTACTTTTGGAAACTTAACGGAACTGGCATTCCCGAAACTAGAATTACAAGCTCTCCATACGTAAGAGACATACCAGCCAATCAGCAAGGAACAACTATAAATTGGACGCTTTCTAAATGTGATCTAGGCGATGGATTTGACCATGGATGCAGCGACCAAAATGGCGGACCAACATCCGGACCGGATGTAGTTGCCGCTGATTGCTCGACGACAAATCCTCAACCTGCAACGCCTCAAAGTTGTCCTAGATGTGCTTCGGGATTTACATGGAGCAATGCAGCAGATCTATGCGTAAAAGGCACCGAACGGAGGGATCCAGTATCAAGAGTTGATTGCTCTGCCCAAGGAACAAGATGTGTT
>CAYIUZ010000097.1:0-3769 GCA_964366705.1 uncultured Gammaproteobacteria bacterium
GGACAAAACTGACATTACTGCGTTAGCAAAAGGGACTCTGGGGATTGGTGACGGATAAATGTTTTACCCTGAAGGAATAGTTATGGCATCATTCTTAGCTGCATTTGCATATGCTGGAGCTGGAGGTAATCTTAATCTTGCGCAGTCCTTTTATGTCAGAGAAAAAGGATATGGGATGGGTAAATATGCAGGCAGAATCACAAGTCTTTTTACTGGAAAGAGTGAGGAAGTTTCCTTGACGGGATCTAGATTTGAAGTTAATGAAGAAAGCTTGGCATCTTTTAAAAAGTGGTGGAGAAATATTAACATAGAACACTTCATAATTTTCTGGGTAACGGGAGGAATTACAATCGCACTTCTTGGACTGCTTTCTTATACTACAGTTTTTGGACTTGAGGGAAATTTACAAGGCATAGGATTTGTAATAAACGAAGGAAAAGTAATAGGAGAAAAACTATTTCCATTTGCAGGAACATTCTTTCTTGTAGTAGGAGGTCTTATGCTTTTCGGAACTCAGCTTACAGTTTTTGATGCGACGAGTAGAATTCTTTCAGAAAATATTGTAATTTCAGCGCATGAGAAATTATCTGAAAGAAGTATTCCTAAAGTTTATTACATAGTTCTCTGGCTTCAGATATTAGCTGGAATCGTCATTTTGCTTTTAGGTTTTACAGAACCCCTAGCGCTTCTAGTTACAGCTGCAATGTTAAATGCTGTAGCAATGTTCGTGCACATCGGCCTTACTCTCTGGCTTAATTCTACAAGCCTTGATAAAGCTCTTCGTCCAAGTATTTTTAGAAAATCTGCTATGCTTTTGGCTTTTCTATTCTATGGAGGCTTCAGCGCATTTGTAATCTACGACCGTTTCGTTAAACCACTACTTTAGGCGGCTGGTTCAAGTCTTTCAGGAAAAGGGATACTCCACGCAGTTGTTGGACCTTTTCCATTTGGCCAAAGAGTCGTGACAAATTCATGTCCAGTATCTTCTTTGAGTAATGAGCGACTAAAAATTCACCTTCCACTTGACCCAGGTTCACACATCTCCTTTTGATTTGAAAATCTCTCGTTCCTAAGAATAGTATTCAATTAAATAAGTGGGGTGTCAAGCTAGTTCAAATGGAAGGTGAACACATAACACATTGGAGACGGAGATGGTCATGACGGGCTGGTTGTCATGTTTGTCGCTAATCACAGGTAAATTATACCAATTATTATACGGCTTTTTTAAAGTTCTGACCTAAGACCACTGGTGAGGGAAGAGTAACCCCTGGTTTTCTATCTAGTCTTAGTAATCCATATGGTACATATCCATCTGTTCGCGACTCGTACGAGCTAATGTATCTATTACTTACACCAGCAGAGCTCAATTTTTGAACCCATCTATTAACAGGTATGCCATTTACCTCTAGAGACTTTGCTGGAGGAATTTGTAGGATTGTTGTTCCATCAGTTCGGTTTAAGGTTTCCCAAATTTTCTCAATAGCCTGGCTCGTAAACCCAAGGTTAGTAGGTAAAAATTTAAGTCCTCCTGCCCCCCTAGCCATAATAAAATCAGCCTTGTCTCCTTTTAACCATTCATCGATTTTTTCCCATGTAGCAGGGTCATTTAATGTTCCTGCTATAAAAGTTACACCTTCACGAGTATCTCGATCAGCTTTTTCCGGAGTTCTAGGATCATGAAATCCTACAGCCAGCCCCCTAAAAGGTTTTGGACGTAAAAATTTACCTATACTTCTAACTGCAGCAGGACCTGATAAGAGATCAATTACAATTGGCTCATCCTTAAGTTTAAGTCGATCTAAAATTTCAAATTTATCATTTTGAACTCTTCCAATATCTTCCAAATAATCCCAGTAAGTTGATTCATGAATTGCCCACTTACCTGGTTCATTGTCACCATCACCAATTACGTCTTCCTCAGCTCTAAGAGGCGGCTTACCTATTCTAGAAAATCTGTGACTCTCCGTTCTCATTTCCATATTATACTATAAGCTTATGTTCTAATCAAACTTGTGTTTTTTTATATTATAGTACTTAATTAAGTTGTAATAAAATAATTAGGTATGGAAAAATCACCAATCTTCGTCTAGATTGATAGTGATGTAAGAAACCCCGGCGTAGAATTAGTAAGAGTCAATTTTAATAAAAAATCACCTTCCACTTGACCCAGGTTCACACATCTCCTTTTGATTTGAAAATCTCTCGTTCCTAAAAAAAGTATTCAGTTAAATAAGTGAGGTGTCAAGCTAGTTCAAATGGAAGGTGAACACATAAATCCACTAAATCCACAAATAGTATCTGTAAGAAAAAAGCGTATAAAATTATTTTTATGTTATAGTTTTATTAGACATGAAAAAGGATTAAGTATCTAGTCTTCGTAATTCTTCTTCTCCTTGGCGTCTATATGCTCACTGCTCACTATGATCCAATTCCTTTAAATCATGAAGCAATAGGCCTTGGCTACAATCACATGATGCATAGAATTGTAGGAATAGTATTTATAATCGCTGGAGTTTTAATCTTCTGGAAGTGGAAAGCTAAATAATCTACTTAAGCAGTACCGAATGCCTGGGGATTACTTGCTTTCGCTCTCTCAATAATTCTTTCGTACATTCTATAGTTCAAATCAGTTCTAGAGGCATTTTCAGATAATCCAACTGATCCAGGGGAAATCATTGGTCCAACGTTCACCTCAAGAAGTACAAATTCTTCACTATCTCTTCTCTTCATAAAATCAATTCCCATAAATGGTATTCCTGCTCTAAGCGCATGACTTATAGCGGAAGATGCTTCCAGGAGTCTTGATGGGATTTCTGGTTTATCAGGATTAATTCCTAAATCCTCTAATACTTTTCTGTCTGATTCATCTATTTTTCGTGCTCCATCTAAAAGTATAGGACTTCCACCAGCTGCGGTATTTGAGACAATAGCTCTGGATCCCAGGAAAAAGGGACTATTTGGATCAACCAAGAGCGAGGCATTTCCGCTCGGATCCATTGGGTCTATCAAAGAATTTGGAATTCTAGGCCTTTCTTTTACTCGTTTATCTTCATCTTTTTTGTGTTTAGATTTTGTTACTAATCCATAATGAACTTCGCCATATCCATCAGCAAGAATTCTAAATGAGGTGTAAAAATCTCCAGGAGTCTCTACAAACTCTTCTTGCACCCATCCCCAATTCCAATTTGGATTTGCGTCTATATTAAAATAAAAAACATCTGAGGACACATGTCTTCTTAACCTCTCAAGATAACCTGGTCGACTGTAAAATTCTTCGTTTCCAGGACTATATCTCTGTACATGTAGCATCCAGCTAGCAAATCTTATTTTTTGTTCAAGAGTTTCAAGTAAGAATTTATTCATGCCCTTATTATGGCATATGTCTTTTGCGATTACTGGCTCTTCAGTCCTTATAGTTTCAGGGAGAGTTAATTGGTTAGGTAAAGGAATACCAGAAACTTCTACGCCTGTTTGAGCTCTTTCTCCAGGAGATGGAATTTTAAATGAAGGCATAAAATCAACTGATAACTCCAATGGATTGTTGCGATTATGTCTTCCGCCAGTAACCACAGTATAACCATTTCTCAAAAATAATCCCTGGATATCTCCGTGATCTCTTTCAGCGAATTTGTCATACACTCTTACCACAGGAACGGGTGAAATGTATAAATCTTCCGGCCTAACAAAAGGCGCCCATCTATCTTGCATAAAATCGCATTATAGGCTTATTTAAAGAATGAGTCAAACGGAGCTTGAATAAAAAATTATA
>CAYIUZ010000098.1:0-3698 GCA_964366705.1 uncultured Gammaproteobacteria bacterium
CCATTCCCATGATCTACATGTATTGCGTTTCCACATGGGCCGCATGAATTAATAAATTTAGCAGTTCCAGCTGAAGCCGCTGTAACATAATCTCCATAATTCGCTTGAGCTAGGCTTCCATAATCATACCCATCATGCCTTGTGTATCCTCTTCTTTCCGGTGATAGGCCATCATATCCTCTAACAATAAGGCTTTCGCTGGTTGTTTCGGGTAAATTTGTGCTTAACAGCGGATATTCATGGTCAAAAAATGAATTGATCGATAATGCTGCATCTGTAAATGATAATCCTTTTCCCCTGTAATCCCACGGCAGTTCGAGAAATGGAGCCGGTGGTGTGGGAGTTGGTGATGACGAAGGACTTGGGCTTGGCGTTGGGGTAGGAGCAGGAGCGTAATCAAATGCAATCTCGAAGTTATCAATATTTGCAGACCATTCCGAAGGACCTGCACGGTTAACTCTAAAAACATAATTACTAGATCTTATATTTGAAAGCGAAAAACAAGTTGCAAGTATACCATTTGTAAGAGGAGTAGTAACATTATATTCTTTAATGAGATTACTATTTAAAGCATACATTGTCCAAGTGTCTGACGGAAATTGACAGTTTTCGTAATAAAGTATTGGCGAACCAACTCTAGACACTCCTGTATAAATACCTAAGCTTGGGACATTTGCTTTTCCGGTTACTCGGACCCTAACATGGGTGATTGTTGCTCCGTTTGGAATGCCAAAATCCCCAAAATCCCTAAAATACAAATTTGCGAAAGAAAGTCCCAGTGCTCTATCGCAAGTCAAGCCGTCTGTAGCTGAACAATTAGTCAAATTCGTATAAGAAGGGCTTCCGTCAGTAGTTATATTAGTGGCACTTCTATAGGAAGTTGTTTCAGCAAAAGAAACAGAATTGAAACAAAAAAAGAATAACCAAAAAAACAGACAAAAGAAAATTAGCCTTGATGCAATTCTTGGCATAAATTCGCGCTCTAATTTGAAGTTAAACTTATTGCAATAATAAATCAAATACTAAAATTTACCCTTACTTAGCCTCGCAAGGGGAGGCCTTGCGAGGCTAACATTTTTCGAATATTATTTCTTTTAATTCTACCTCATGCGCATCATTCTCTCTTAAAAAGCTTTGATAGCTAAGATTTGAAAATTTTTCAGTGAAAAAGCTTAAAACTTCATCAGGCGCTAACCACGCAGTCTTTCTTAAATTTAAATAATCCATATACGATGAAGGCGTTCTCGACTGAATAGCTTGCACATGTATATATTTTGATAAGTAAATAAATTGATCATTTCTTTTTATTAATACTGCTTTATATACTCCTTGATACAAAGAACCTACTCTCTTATATTTTTTATTAAAGTACATTGAATACCTAGTGCACAGTGAGTTCATAAATTTATCTATTGAATTTCCGCTTTTTTGTTTAATAAAAAAGTGGAAATGATTTGGCATAAGACAATATGCCAATAAATATATCTCTTTGTTAAAGTTATTTAATCTTAATAATCTGAGTATTTTATCTTTTTCCTTGAGAGATACGTCTGGGCTCGATAATTTATCTCGTAGCGCTTTCTCATCTTTTGGAAGCAAATATTCTTTTAAATATGAAAGAAATACAGAATAATCCTGGGTATCTTGAAATATAATTCTTTTCTCAACGCCCCTATTATAAATATGATAATAACCATTTTCCAAATACTGCTTAACAGCATTTTTGGCAGGCATAAACTAAAATTATCACACTTTTACTTGAAAGTCATTTTAGCCTCGCAAGGGGAGACCTTGCGAGGCTACGAGAATTCGTATATTGTTTGAATAGGCATCTTTCATTACTCAACTATTGACATAAGAATCCATTAGGACTATACCTATATTATAGGGTCGAAAGATTTTTGATATAGTTTTTATAACCAAACTATATCACTTCAATTAGCTGTAAGGGGCTAATATTATTTTTTTTCCAATTTTTACTATGGGTTTGACATCGCCCTCAAAATGTTGTAATATGACCGCGTATGCCAAGAGAAACTTTAGAAGCACACGCACCAATACCATCTAGATGGCTTCCAACCCCAGTTCCTGGGTATAGGCCAACCTCAGAAGGTACACCAAACTTACCAAACAAACCAAGACTCCCACATATACCACATTTTAGACATGCTGGAAGAATTGCTACATTAGGATTAGCAGGTGCTGTAGCATTAACAGCAGCTGAAGGATTTACTAGACCTCACGGAACAGCTGATGACCCAATAGTTAGAGCCGGAGAAATCCCTGCTGAATTAATGAGATATCCATGGGATTCAGGAAATGTCCACCTGGACCTACAATATACCGAAGTTGGTCAAAACACATTTGAATTTTCTGGAGCAGAAATTACCAGCGAACCTGAAGTTGTGAGTATCGGTGAGGGAAAATACGTTCAATTTGTTCTCGGAAGTGAATACGGTGAAGCTGATGATCCATACGGTCACGTAAAAGTGGAGCTTTTAAATGACGTTATGGAAGGCGGAGTTTGGGAAAAATCAGTAGATGCCCAGGGAAATACTATATTAAATCCTGAAGGAAAACCAATTTTAAATCAATTTGGACACGTAGAGCCAATTCCTGGTGAAGCTGGACAGCCTGTAAGTGTATAGTTTACATGCTATAGGCTTGACAATTGGCCGAAAAGGAGTATAATCTCGCTGAATATGACAGAAGCATACAAACCAACAGTAACAGAAACGCCCCGCCCATCCACAATAAATCGTGGAGACCTCTCAGCAGGCCTAAATGGAAGTAGAGATTTTAACCCAAGACAATTTGCAGCTAGATTAGTCTTAGCGGGAGCTATGCTTGGCAGTGGAAAATTAGCTTTAGATTCTACACCAACTAGCGGACAAGAGCCATCACCAGCGCCTTCTTTCGGAGCATCATTTGAACCTACACCAAGCGTAACACCTGATCCAGAAACAGGACTTTTACCATGCCCTACTCCCACACCTGAACCTTCAAAGGCACCACTGCCTTCACTTCCACCTGATATTGGAAAAATTCCTGGAGGAGAAGTTTTATTCGCACAAGGTTCTAACTCAAACGGAGAAACTGTTATTGTAACTTTAGCTCAAGAAGTTCCAGCATCAGTAGCACCTGCAAGTCCAGCCGCATCCGAAGGACCAAAAACAGCCCTACTAGACTGCGAACTTACTCCAGAGCAATTTGACGCAAGATACTCCGTGGACGTAATTATAAATCAAGGCTTTACCCCCCTTTCTCCTGAAGATTTTATGGCAGTAATTGAAGCAAATGACCGGGCATTCTTAGCATGGAAAGGCTATGAAGGTGAAGAATTCGATCAATACTTAGCAGAAGATTTATTATATTACGGCAAATATCTTAACTCAGCGATAAATCTACCTCAACCTGAAAATGCAGGATATGATCTTTCAAAAGGCGTAACCAACGAGGTATTTAATGCAAGAATTTTTGGGAGAAAAAATTTAGCCATTGGCGATTTATTCATGAGTAATGCAAGAGCATTAAAAGGGCTAGCGAATTCAGAAGTAAAATATGGGACCAAAAATAAAAAATTAAGAGACAAAAAGTTCGACGATCAAATAAGAGATCAAGTAAAATTAGGCTGAATCTCCTTGTCTAATTGACAAATTTCCCCTCTTAGACTAGGCTAATAATATCCATATATTATG
>CAYIUZ010000099.1:0-3636 GCA_964366705.1 uncultured Gammaproteobacteria bacterium
AACAAATAAATACGCAATCACTGCATAACTTGAGGTTAATGATTTTTTAATTTCATTAATGTAATCGAACGAATGTCTTCTGTAAAGTTCCAGTGTTGCAAATGAAATTCCGACTAATATCCAAAGCGTAAAAGCTATCTTTGATGCTTCAAAAACGTCTATTAGAGTCGCATTCAAGAAAAGCCCTATTATTCCTGCAGATAAACCGAGAATAAAGCTTTTTGCCAAAGAAGAGTCAATGTCAGAATATGTTTTTCTTATGTAAATTCCAAGAATAAGGAATAAGAGAAGAAATGAGATAAATCCTAAAAGCCCAGTTTCTCCTAATATTCTTAAGTAATTGTTATCAACTGCAAGACTTACCGATCCGTAACCACTTCCTACCAGTAAATTTCTCTTAAGTGCCTCAATTGCTCTCGGCCATTCTCCCTGGAATCTAGTTGTGAACGATAAATCATATGCAGAAGCTCTTTTAACTATAAAGTTTCCTCTAAAAACTAAAGCTGAAGAAGATAACTGAGCAGTTGACGGAAGTTCTATAAAAAAACTATTTGCTCTTTTTATCACTGGCGACAAATAAAGATTAGTGTAACCCGTCCCCTGAGGCAAATTTTCTCCTGTTGAAATATTAACTGGTGTTAAAATTGGTACTTCTTTAGGAATAAATCTATAGGGAAGCACTATTGCATCTTCAGAATTTACCTCCTCTTTCTGACTCTCTCTAATCGCGTCCGCAAGTTCCACCTGATCTTTTACTGTTCTCTGAAGAACTATTTTATCCTTAAAATATTCTTTTGGGACAAATCTCACATGTCCAATTGACTCTCCTGTTGCAGCATCTACCAAAACATCTGCTTCTGAAACCGTACTCTTAAATCGATCAAAAAGAGATGATTGAAGAGTTATAAAAAGCACTCCACCGATTAGAGCAACTGGAATTAGGGCTAAAAGTAATTTCTTTTTTTGGAATAATAAAACAAAGCCTAGTGAAATAAATAAAACAAAAAAAGAAACGCGAGATACAGTCATAAGGAGTAGTCCTATTCCCGCAAGAGAAATAACGATTAAAGCTATTCTCACTAACCAATTCTTAAGTCCAAATGCGAGACTCACAAGAATTGGAATTACTAGAACCAGATATGCTGCTAAATCATAATGTCCTGCAAAAGTTGAAGGAACGCGAGAGAGCGCAGAAAGAGCGATAGGAGTTCCTTTCGCAAACTCCTCGTTCATAGTTAAGAATGCTGGAAAACCTAAATACTTTTGGCCAAACCCATAAAAAATAACTCCGACTAAGGTAAGGACTACAGCCGAAACAATATAAGGCAAATATTTCTTGTCTCTCATCCCATGGTAACCGATGAAAAACAAGCTCATATATTCTATATGCCTGACCATACTTAAAAATGCTACATTTGCAAACGCGTTAGTAATTGTAGGAAAAATAAGAAGAATTCCGTGAATTGTAGCAATAGCTCCAATAATCCAGAAGATTAGAATAGGAACAGTTAGCGGAGTTTTTAAGGTAATTTTTTTTCTGACAAGTAAAGTTAACCAAGAAAGAATCACAAAAAATACTAAAAAGTCCTCAATCCTTATATAGACCCATGTGTTTTGAATATCTAAAAGAGGCAGTTTTGGATAAAGCGGAATAAAGATTAGCAAAAAGAGACTCTCAAGAAATAAAATGTTTTCCCAAGTCCATCTAAAAATTTTTTTAGTTCTGTTATTTAAAAAGTTCGAGAGCTTGACCATAAGTACTTATGTAATAACTATTATTAGTGATCTTTCCTAATAAGTAAATAACTTTTGCCTTTGTAAATAATACCAAACGGACAATCTGATAGCTCCAGTGTCCCATATGTTTTTTGTAAAAGTAAAGAATACCTTTATATATATTTACAATCGCAAATGTTCGATTACTACTCCCTTGCTCTTTGTGCATTACCAAAACGTCTGGGAAAAAATATGTATCATACCCTTTCTTCTTAGCTCTATACGAAATTTCCATATCCTCCATATACATAAAGATGTTCTTATCAAATCCGCCAATCTGCTCATATACATTTCTAGAAATCATCAAACACGCCCCTGCTACCCAATCAACTTTTGAAATCTTATCTGGACTGCTTTTTAAAAGCCCAAGTCTTTCTCCACCAAGCATAAGAAGGAAAAAATTAAAAAGATTATAAAATTTTCCAGCTGAAGCCTGAGGAGTACCACCGGGATTCATAAGTCTTCCCCCGAGAATTCCGGTCTTAGGATTTTCTTTAAGAAAGTCAGCCATCTTAAGAAATCCCTTGTCTTCAACTTTAGTATCTGAATTCAAAAACAATATATAGTCACCTTTAGAATTTTGGGCGCCTAAATTACATCCCCGGCCAAATCCCAGATTTTCTTTACTTTTTATGAGTTTTATGTGGCTTTTATCTGAGATGTATTTTTCAATTCCTCTTATTACCTCTTCGTGCGAAGCATTATCGACAACTACAATTTCTACAATCTCATTTTTAAGTTCATGGGCAAATTGTTCTCTAAGTGAATCTAGGCAATCTATAATTAAATCCAGCGTGTTATAGCTTAATATTACAATTGAAAGTGTCATTATCTAAACCAAGCAGCTCTACCTAATTTATATTGAGGATCTTTATTTGTACGAATCCCAATCTCTTTTGCGGGAATTCCACCGACAATTACAAAATCAGGAACGTCTTTTGTGACAACTGCTCCGGCCCCCACCACAGCCCCTTTTCCAATCTTAACTCCCGGAAGAATTATGGCTCTAGGACCAATAAAAACATAATCTCCAATTTCTACGGGTGCAGTTATTGCCATAAACTTTTCATCATTTATGCTGTGCTCTGAATTATAAATCATAACTCCAGTTGCTATATCTACATGATTTCCAATAGTAAGCTTGTCCCTTCCATCCAAAACTGCCCATTCACCAACAATTGTGTCATTTCCAATCTTAATGCCTTTTGAACTGTAGACAGAAAGAGCCATATGAATTGTTGAACCTCGACCAATTTTCATTCCAAAAACTCTATAGAAAAATCTCCTAAAATGATGACTCGGAATAAATCCCACCAGCCAGATTAAAACTCCATTTATAAACTCCAAAGCAATTGCCGCAATTCTTCTTTCCACCTTATCCACGTCCAACCTCCTCTAGCACTTCTAAAGTTTGCCTGGCAGACTTCTCCCACGAAAACTTTTCTACCTGCTTTTTACCTTTCTCAATTAATTGTTTTCTGAGATTTTCGTCATTAAGTAATTTTTTCATTTTCTCGACTATATCCATCGTATCATTTGGATCCACATAAAGCGCGGCATCTCCCCCCACCTCAGGAAGACTTGAAATTTTACTTGTTATAACCGCAGTTCCATAGTTCATGGCTTCAAGAACTGGAATTCCAAATCCCTCATAAAGACTTGGGAGAATAAAAAACTCTGCATTCTTATATATGGTTTGTAAATCACTATCCGCTACATTTTCTAAAAATATAACTCTATCTTTTACATTATATTTTTCTGGAGCACTTAATATTTTCTCATATTGCCACCCACGTCTCCCGACAGTCACAAGATTTACGTCTGTAACGAGCTTTGAAAATGCTTCAATAAGGCGCTCTA
>CAYIUZ010000100.1:0-3615 GCA_964366705.1 uncultured Gammaproteobacteria bacterium
TTTCGAGGAGTTGCCTAAATTACTTTTTTTGAATAATAAAATACATCAATTACCTTACACTGCAATTTTTTTAGAAAATTAAATAAATTCATCTGATATATTTTGAAATAATTTGATGTTATTATTTGTATGGCAAATTAGACGCTATTTTCACGCTTAAGCTACTAAACCCTCTCAAGATTAATTTTCTGGAAAATATAGCTATTTTTATTTGAAAATTGATCAGGAACTAATCTTCATCCTTGTTGAATGGAAAACATAAATATCAATATAGGGGTTGCGCATCCTTAGAAACACCACATAATCTAAGAATTAGTGAAAAATTCAGGCTCCAAGTATTATAGGATACAATAGCTTTAATTGATTATATTATAGGGTTTAATTCCTGTATCCTATAATAAAGTTTATTTAGGCTTTATTTGTCGATATAATGTTGGACACTTGAAGCTAATTGTCCAATATTATAATGGCAAGTTTTATTGCTATTTTTATGGATTCAATTTTAGTTTAAATTCCTAAAACTTTTTTTTAAATTTTACTTATTTTATATAATAGTTTTCTATGCCCTTCTTGACATATAAAACTTATTAAGACTATGCTTTATATGAATTATTAATTATTAATTATTAATTATGAATTATGAATTATGAATTAAGGATTAAGGAAATTATTATTTTTTTTGTCATATGCTTTATGGTTCTTGCTTCTGCGGTTAGTGTCTATGCGCAAACGATCGAAGAAAACTTTTCAGGAACCGCTGTTGCATTGCCAATTTCCGGATCTAACATAACTGTAGGATCGATTATTACAAATTCTATTGGCGGATACACATTAACCAACAAAGAATACGACAGTGGTGTTTATGGAGTCATTACAAATATCCCTGCAATCGCTATGGAAGATATTACCATGAGCAATCTTAGATATGTCGTCTACTCAGGTAAAACTCAGGTCAGAGTTTCTACCTCAAATGGTGCAATTAGAAAAAATGACTTAATAACATCGTCTACTACTTTAGGTGTAGGTATGAGAGCCAAGGAAAACGGATTCGTGCTAGGCATTGCTCTTGAAGATTATTCAGGCAGTAATGAAGGAAAAGTTATGGTAGATATAAAACCGCATTTCAGCAATACCACATCCACTCAAGTAAGTAAAAATATATTCGGCATACTGAAAAATGCCAGAAATTCTGCTTATCTCTCCCCACTTGAAGCTCTTAGATATGTAATTGCGGCAATAATTGTGCTTTTGGCATTTATACTTGGATTCACATACTTCGGTAAAGTTGCCCAAAAGGGAATCGAGGCTGTTGGGAGAAATCCTTTAGCCAGAAAATTTATTGAGCTTTCAGTAATATTAAATGTAATACTAACAGCGCTAATAATTATCGCCGGCGTAGCCTTGGCGTATTTGATTTTGGTCATCTAAAGTGCGATGATTATAGTAAATGATTAACCTGCCCAATCTTAACCTTCTTAATATATTTTTAATTTGGCTTTCTATTTTCTCAATAAGCCTATTTTTCATATCAATTATTTACGCCAGAAAAAGCCTTAAGAAAAGCGAAGAGATAAAAGAAAAAGAAGAGAACAGATGGGATGATTTAGAACTAAACGCACATGAAGATTATCAGAAGGTAATCGAGAGCGCTAGTAAAAAGGCAGAGGAAATCGTCCTTCACGCTTCAGAAATCAAACAGGAAACTACTAATCAGCTTCAAGAATCCGTTGAGATGATGCTTGAAGACCAAAAAAAGATTCTGGAAGAAGCCTCAGCTGCCTTATCTAAAAAATTCGAAGATCAACTTAAACAGGTCAACGATAACAATATACAAATGCTAAAAAACATATATAAAGGCATCGAAAATGATGTCGAATCCGATTATTCAGAGTATAAAGATGTTATTAAAAAACAAACCTTTGAAGCAGAAAACATTGCTAAGGAAAAAATAAAACAAGAGTATGAAAAATTAGAGATAGAAGTTAAAGAATATCGAGAGAAAATGATGAATAAAGTAAATGATGATATATACAAAATACTTATTAATATATCAAAAGAAGTCTTTGGAAAAGCATTAAATCCTAAAGAACATGAAGATTTAATCATAGACGCTCTAAATAAAGCTAAGAAAGAAAATATAATCTAGATGAATTATTCTAATTTTCTAAAACTAATAAGAACCCGCGATGAACAAAATCAACTAATAAGCCTTATCGAAAATATGATTCAGGGAATGTATAAGAAAAAAATTAAATCAGAAACTCTATCCCCCCTTAAAACACTTTTAACAAACGAGATTATAAAAATTATGCAGGCGCAAAACATTTACGAGAATAAAATTAAAACCGAAAAGTTTCTTAATTCACTTTTATCTTCTGTCAAAGATTTGCCGATTCTAAAGATTTCAATAGCTATCGAACCAGATCAAAGAATGATTGATTCAATTAAATCTTGGTCAGAAAAAAACAATCTAGGGAGCACTATTTTTGAATTTACAATTGATCCAAAAATCTTAGGTGGAGCAATTATAGTTAACCCTAAAGGCACTTATGCAGATTATAGTCTTCTTAAAAGAATTGACGACCTCTTCATAAATCAAAAACAATTAATTTCTAAATTTCTCTAAAATGAAAACAATTAATGAATATCTAAATGAAACAGGTGAAGTTGGTTATGTTACTAAGGTTGTTAATACCATAATCCATGCAAGCGGTTTACCATCTGCAAAGCCTAGCGAGCTAATTATATTTGAAAATGGAGATAGCGGAAAAGTAATGTCAATGAGCCCTGAAAACATAGAAATTATGGCTTTTAGCAAAAAACCGATTAGAGTTGGAGAAAAAGTAGCAAGAACAGGACAGCTAATAAGCATTCCTGTGGGAAAAGAGTTACTTGGACAAGTTATTGACGCTTTTGGCTCCTCTCTGGACAGCCATAAATTAATAAAAAAACCCAAGACACTTCGATCAATTGAAACAGATCCTCCTGGAATAATGACAAGAAAAACCATAAAAAAACAACTTGAAACTGGGGTCTCTATTGTTGACCTTATGGTTCCAATTGGAAAGGGTCAAAGACAGCTCGTAATAGGTGACAGAAAAACTGGTAAAACAAATTTTCTTCTTCAGTCAATAGTCTCTGCTGCAAGAGCCGGCGATATTTGTATTTATGCAGCTATTGGAAAAAAAAAGATCGATATAAAAAGAATTGAAGAGTATTTCATAAAAAATAAAGTGATGGAAAGAGTTGTAATTATAGCCTCAACATCACAGGACCCTGCAGGAAAGATATTCATAACTCCTTACTCAGCTATGACAATTGCAGAATATTTTAGAGACCAGGAACAAGATACGCTTTTAATTTTAGATGATCTTTCTACTCATTCTAAGTTTTATAGAGAAATCTCTCTTTTGGCAAATAAGTTTCCCGGAAGAAATTCATACCCAGGTGACATTTTCTACATTCATTCAAGATTATTAGAGCGAGCTGGAAATTTTTTGGTAAAAGATAAGGAAGTCGCTATTACTTGTATGCCAGTTACTGAAAGCCCTGAGGGAGACTTTTCAGGCTATATTCAAACAAATATTATGTCTATGACTGATGGGCATGAGATCG
>CAYIUZ010000101.1:0-3597 GCA_964366705.1 uncultured Gammaproteobacteria bacterium
ATTGGCTTATGTCAACTCTTGTTTTATGTTACAATTTATTGTTTAATTTAAACCCCAAAATACCCCACCCCACCTTTCCTCATTTCAATTTTTTGTTTTCGATTCCAAGATTTATTCCGCATTCCATTTTTTAGTATTTTTTGATATCATGATATTTTATGGATAAAAGAAAAAAGAAACAAATAATCCTTACGGGAGATCGTCCCACAGGTCCTTTGCATCTTGGACACTATGTTGGATCTCTAAAAAATAGAGTTAATCTTCAAACTGAATATGATGAATACATATTAATTGCTGACGTGCAAGCATTGACTGATAATTTTTCTAACCCACAAAAGGTAAGAGATAATGTAACAGAAGTAACTCTAGATTATCTGGGAGTAGGAATTAATCCCGATATCGCTACCATAGTAATTCAATCCCAAGTGCCCGAGCTAGCAGAGCTCACACAGTATTTAATGAACATGACAACTGTAGCCACTCTTGAGAGAAACCCAACGTTAAAAGAAGAAATAACTCAGAAGAAATACAGTTCAGGGATTCCGGTTGGATTTTATGTATATCCCATAAGCCAAGCGGCTGATATAACCGGTTTTGGTGCTAATCTTGTTCCAGTTGGAGAAGACCAATTGCCAATGATAGAACAGACAAGGGAAATAGTTAGGAAATTTAATTCTCTTTATGGTAAAACATTAATTGAACCGAAGGAGCTTATTTCTCCCCAAGGACGACTTTGTGGTACTGATGGAAATGCAAAAATGAGTAAGTCTCTCAACAATACCATTGATCTGTCTGATCCAAGTGATAATGTGGTAAAAAAAGTAATGTCAATGTATACGGACCCGAATCGTATTCGTGCTACGGATTCTGGTAAAGTTGAAGGTAATCCGGTTTTCATTTATCTTAATACTTTTGGAAAAGACAAAGATAAAATTAAAGAATTAGAAGAAAGATACAGAATAGGATCTGTGGGAGATGTAGAAGTAAAAAAATATCTAATTGATGTCATAAATTCTTTCCTTAATCCTATAAGAAAACAAAGATTAGAATATGAAAATAAACCTGATTATATAAAAGAAATTCTGCAAAAAGGTTCAGAGAAAGGGAGAAAAAGGGTGGCGGAAGTTATGAATCAGGTTCGGCAGGCAATGCATATTGACTATTTTGGTAGCAACCCATTTTAGGAGCGCTTATTTTACTGTTGCTGTAAAAACGGCGTTATTTATGACTCTCTTTAAATCGCAATAATTTTTAATTGCTTGGTTTGGTGTTATATTTCCAAATCCATATTTCCAATATCTTCTTACTTGTTTACAACCATTATACCAATCACAGTTTTTATTTTTACAATTTATATCAACGTATTTCTTATTTAATTTATTCAAAATTGGTAATATTTTTTTGTTTATATTTTTTAGTGTTAATCTATATCTATTCTCTAGACTTAACTCGCAGATATATGATCCGCGTCCCCCCAAGCACAATTCCGGAGAAATTGCAGGAAATAAATTAACGGTAGTCTTAGAAGAAAATTTTCTCACTACCTTTAAAATATTTTTATGAAGATCATGAAGTTGTTCCTTTGTTGGCGGCATAAAAAAATCATATCCCAGTTCATTAATAGTCGGAATAAATTTTAATTTTCGATAAAATATTTCACATATTTTATATAAATTTTTAAAATGTTCATTTTTAATGATTACTGCCCCAGGAATTATCGGGAATTCAATGGAATTATATTTTCGAATTTTATTTATGATTTCATCAGGATTAGGAGCACCAGGATCCGGATCTAAAGGATTCTCTAAAGATACGACGAGATGACTTATATAACTTTTCTTCGCAAGATTTACAAAACTACTGTTAATTCCTTTTCCATTAGTCAAAATGTAAGGTTTTATTTTGGTCTTTCTATACATTCTTTCTGCAAGATTAAAAACTTTATTCCCTAGAGCTAACGGCTCACCACCAGAAAATCTACAATGCAACTCTATATTATTAGGTAAAACTTCTTTAACTTCTTTTAGAAATAAAGTGTATAAATTAAAAAGATTATCGGATATATCTTTATTTAATTCCTTTTTATTCTTTTTTTGCAAAAAATGGCAGTAAGAACAATTTGCATTGCACCTATTTGTTACAATGACACTAAAACAAAGAATAATTTTTTGATTATTCTGTCTATTTAAAAGTTTGAGCATAAATATTTCTTCAATAACCTATTCTGCCCAAGACCAACTCACCGAGTTTGAGAATGCTTTTATTTTTTTATCTTTTATTAAATTTATAATGTTTTTATTCATTCTCTCTTTGAGAATTTGCAACTTTGAAAGTTTTAACATTTTATTTTTATTGAAGATTAATAATTTTCTGCTAAATCGACCTTTTTTATTTATACTTTACATTTTAATTAAAAAATGCTTTTTGTCAATGTTTTTACAATTTATTGTCTAATTTAAGCCCAAAATCCCTCACTTTTTATATCTTAATTTCAGATATAAGTTTTGTAAAAAAGATTTTTATATCCTCTTTTGAGACAGGCTCTGTAAGCCACATGATTGGCTCATCTTCCAAATCTTCAGGGGTTAATAATTGTTCAGAAAAAAGCCTGTCATTAAAAGCGTCGCTATATTTTTTATAAGCATCCTCTATTGTATGTTCAAATGTATGCAAATTTGTAGAAAATATAAAGTATAAATCAATATAATCCTTTAATGATCTTCTTCGCCCAAGAGAATAGGCTTTCATGGAAGCTATGTCTTTTAAATCGACCAACGGAACAATCCCGGTTGGGACAACATCATACAAAAGAGGAAATGGATAATGTAAAAAAGTCAGTTTTACATCTTTTACTATGAGTGTTAATTCATCTTTTGAATTTTTAAGAACGTTGGATGGAAAGCCTAAATTTTCTTCAATTTTTTTTAAAAGATTGTTTTTGACCGGATTATCGGAAAAAAAATCCAAATCAATTGATTTTCTGTGGCCTATTTGAAAAGCCAGAGCAGTTCCGCCCGCTAAATAAAAATCATCAGTAAGAAATCCGCATTTATTCCAGACCGCCAATGTGTTATCAGATAAAGCCTTTTCGTGCATATAGCTATTTATTAAACACCAAATCGGCAAGAATTTTTGTTCTTTTTTCTATAGCTCCCGGAGTTTCTTTTAATACAGAAATTATCTGGTCTTTTCCGTAAGAATTTTTTATCCAGCGCCAATGTTCAAAAGTGCCATAATTGAGCGCTTGTTTGATTATAGTTTTCTTGATTTTCTCCGGATCTATCTTCTCAAAATCGTAAGACCAGAGAATCGGCTTAAATATACTTGGTATTTGCATACCTTTATTATATCACAAATTGAACAACTTTATTTTATCTCGTATGTAATGCTTATTTCCGAAGTGATTTTGGTTTCGCCTGTCGGTAATTCAGCTCTCATTGGTGCTATAGATGAAGCCATCATATCGGCGCCACTCTTGCCTTCTGTCATGCCATAATAAATTGGATAATTGCCGTTCTCGTTGTAGTACATAATTTTGCCCAAATGGACACTAAGCTGTTTAGCCAGTTCTTTTGCTTTTGCTTTCGCTTCTGCGAT
>CAYIUZ010000102.1:0-3596 GCA_964366705.1 uncultured Gammaproteobacteria bacterium
AGACTATACAAAATAAATGCTGAATATATTAATGAGGCTTCAGATCTTCCAGGCACTTTTGCAGAACTTGATCGCTCAATAATCCCTAAAAAAGCTAAGGTTTATCTCAACACCTCTCCTAAGGGCATTGAAAATTGGTCTAAATGGGAATCTTTAAAAAGAGCGCTGCAACTTGCTTTAAAAGATCGGAGTCTATTTTTCAATTTTGCTTTACCTGGTTACAATAATTCATTCTACACACACAAGGAAGTCAAAATATCAGGTAGCGAGCCATCAAGATCTATAGATTACGATTACTTAGTTTTATCGTACGCTAACGATCCAAAAAACGTTTGTGATTGCAACGCAGAAATTGTATGGAAAGGATTTGATAATTTTATTTATATTTGGAAAGTTTTGAAATGATAGAATACTGATATGATTCCACTGATACGATCGACATTCTATAAAGAAAAAGAAACAAAAAAAAGGTTGATTGATTTCATTTCCCAAGCAGATAAATTAAGTTTTGGTGAGGAGTGCGAAAAATTTGAGAAAAATTTTGCTAAATGGCAGGGAAGAAAATATTGTATTTTTCTAAACAGTGGAAGCTCTGCAAATCTTGGAATTATTCAAGCACTTCTTAATCTTGGAAGGATCAAAAGGGGAGAAATGGTTGCTTTTTCGGCTCTTACGTGGTCAACAAATGTAATGCCATTGATTGAATTAGGCTTAAAACCTATTCCTGTAGATGTGGAATTAACTACTCTTAATATTTCTAGTAAAACATTCCGTGAAGTTATTAAAAAATTTCCTATTAAATTATTATTTATCACAAATCTTTTGGGATTCTGTCATGACATTGATGAGATTAGAAAAATTTGCCACGAAGAAAAAATAATTCTTCTCGAGGATAATTGTGAGTCTTTGGGAACAATTTATAAAGGAAAAAAACTTGGAAATTTCGGCATAGCCAGCACTTTTTCTTTTTATGTTGGACATCATATGTCAACGATAGAGGGAGGGGTAATATGTACTAATGATGAGGAAATTGTCGAAATGATACAACTGGTGAGAGCGCATGGATGGGATAGAAATTTAAGTCCGCTTAAACAAACACGGATAAGAAATAATTATAAAATCAATTCTACATTTTACTCTCGATACACATTTTATGATTTAGGATATAATTTGAGGCCAACTGAAATAAACGGATTTATCGGCAATACTCAACTTCAATATCTTGACGAAATAATTAGGAAAAGAAATGAAAACTTTCTTATATTCAGTTCGTCACTGTACAAGTTAGACACATTTTATGAAATTACACATAGTCATATTGAACTTCTATCAAACTTCGCTATCCCTTTAGTTTGTAAATCGAAGAAGATAAGAGATTATTTTGCGCAAAAATGCAAAGATAGAATCGAAATTAGGCCGATTGTAGGAGGAAATATAACACAACAACCGTTTTATAAAAAATATATGTCAGGTTTTTTCTCTCAAAAAGAAAAGTCGAATTCATCGTTAATTCACGAACAAGGTTTATACTTTGGAAATAATCCGGAATTAACCAAAAAAGAAATTTTTGAAATCATCAATATATTCAGCTCTTAAAAAATGAAAGAAGAATCTTCAATAAAGATAGCAATTATAATTCCAACGTATAAAGAACTAGGAAATATAGCTATTTTAGTAAAGAAAATTTTAACAATTTTTCCAGAAGCAAAAGTAATTATTGTTGATGATTCCCCCCATGAGGAAAATAAGCTACTCCAAAAGCATTTCCAAAAATATAAAGATACAGTAAATATATATTCCCGTTTAAAAAAGGATGGAAGAGGTAGTGCGGTAATTGCAGGTTTCAAAGAAGCGTTAAAAAATAAAACTATCGATTTCTTTTTCGAAATGGATGCTGACCTAGCGCATAATCCTGAAGAAATTATTAATTTCTTCAAAAAAAGAAATGAAGCTGATTTAATAATCGGATCTCGATATTTACCTGAGAGCAAAATAACCGCATGGCCACTAAAAAGACTTATTACGAGTAAGGCTATAAATTTATTTTTGAGAATGTGGTTAGGATTAAATCTTAGCGACTACACGAATGGATTTCGAATGTATAACAGAAGATCTTTAGAATTTTTATGCACCGTATCTTTAAAGGAAAAAGGATTTATATCTCTCTCCGAAATTACCTACAAGTTAAAAAGGGCTGGGTTTAAGATTGCCGAAGTCCCAATTAGCTTTACTGATCGAAGATACGGAAAGTCTAATGCGGGGATTCGAGAACTTTTCAACTCGCTGATTGGTGTTATGAGAATCCCTTTTTCCTAAATATGAAAATAATTATTACAGGGGCCGGAGGATATATTGGTTCAATTGCTACCCGTCTTTTTCTACAAAGAAATTTTGAAGTGATAGCTATAGATAATTTTACTACTGGTTTTAAAAAGCCTCTCCAAATCTTACAAAAGGAATTTCGCAAAGATAAACTCCGTTTTTATGAAGCGGATATAGCCGGTGACTTAAATCCTATTTTGGAAAAAGAAGACAATATTGCGGCAGTTGTTCATTTTGCCTCCCTCTGTTTAGTTGATGATTCTATGAAAAATCCTCAAAAATATTTTCAAAATAATGTTTGTGGATCACAAAATTTATTAACTTCAATGTTAAAACATAACATAAAAAATATTGTTTTCTCTTCTACGTGTGCGGTTTACGGTGAAGTTCATCAAATACCGGTAGACGAAACTCATTCAACTCATCCCACTAACCCATATGGGCAATCTAAAAAAATGGTAGAGGAGATTATCAAATGGTATGGTGAGTTACTCGGGTTAAACTATGTAATTCTGCGTTATTTTAATGTCTGTGGTGCCAGTAGCGATGGGTCAATAGGTGACTCTAAAAAACCTTCTCCGCATCTTGTCCAAAATGCTGTCCGGGCTGCTTTAGGAATTGATGATTTTTTGCTAACCTGCCCAAAGGTTAATACCCCTGATAAAACTCCTATTCGAGACTATATTAACGTCGTGGATTTAGACGAAGCTCACATAAAGGCAGTCAATTACTTAGTTACAGGTGGTAAAAGTGAAATTATTAACTTAGGAACAGGAAAAGGAAACTCTGTCTTAGAAATTATAAATGCTGTACAGAATGCTACAGGAATTAAGTTTGACATCAAAACAAGTAATCCAAGAGTGGGAGAATACAGTAAAATAGTTGCATCTTGTGATAAAGCAAAAAAAACACTGAATTGGAAACCTCACAAAACTCTAGATGATTCAATAAAATCGTTAATTACCTGGTATAAAAAACGTCCCCGGGGCTGGAATAATTGAAGATTAAAATTGGGCAGAAAAATAATTCTCTGCCAAATTCATTTTGGGTATGTTGACTACTAATAAAACTTGAATCTTTCTGTCTACTGCCAGATGCAGATGAGGTTATAAATACAATAGAAATATTGGATACAATTCAAAAAGCTGTCAGTTCAGGAAGTAATAATTTTGTGCCCATTTGATTTCTTTAAATATTTTCTTACAACTAAGATAATAATCGTTCCTATTAAAAGGATTGCAAAGTATTTTGAAATTTGAGAACTTATATCTGTA
>CAYIUZ010000103.1:0-3588 GCA_964366705.1 uncultured Gammaproteobacteria bacterium
AATATGCGCGATAATTCCGATGTTTCGGATCTTTTCTAAATCAAAATGTCTATTAGATGATGCTTGGTCAGCCATAAATTTAAATTATAAATCAAAAATTAAATCTAAAATCTTAAGACTTAAAATTTTATCAAAAAAACCTCCTTGCCCGACATTGCCTGCTACTTATGTGGCTGGCAGGCGGGCTTAAAATGTAAGGAAATTCCGTTTACAAAAAAACCTTAATATAATAAATTTTTTTGCGGCTATAAGTATTTTCCAACAAGGGCGCGGAAAATTTCTCTTTTTGTGACTATTCCTACAAGCCTATTTTTATCATCCACCACAGGTAGTCTTGCAATATCTTTTACTTTCATTAGAGAAATGGCACGTAAAACATACTCACCTTCATGAATAGAAATAGGCTTATAACTCATTACATTCTCTACTTTTAAATCAAGAATCTCTTTTAATTTCTTTTCCATTGCTGAAAAATCTCTAGCATGCACAACATCTTCCATATATTCTTTAACTGAAGGAAAACATCCAGCTAGAATATTTTGATCCGTGAGAAAACCGACTAGTTTTTTCGTTTTTGGGTCAACTACAGGAAGCCCCGTATGCTTATGACCAAAAATTATCTTCGCAACTTTCTTTAGAGGCGTTTTAGGAGCAACATAATCTACATTCTTATGCATTATGTCTATCACTTTCATGTTAAGTGGAATATATACCTGTTTTTTATTAAATGCAAGCCTTGTTATAAATCTTTTGGTAATGTTTTTCTACCTGCTTTGGTCATGAGACCCTTGGCAATCAAACGGCGGACGCGGATTCGGTTACTTTCTGCCCAGTTAGATTTAGGTTTTCTAGGACTAAATTTTTGAATACTACTTTCTTTATCCCGACTTCTGTGTAGAGAGTCAATCCAACCAAAACAAAGAGCCTCTTCAACAGCGTCTTCGTATGAAACACTCGGAGTGCTGGAAGATTTATGATATTTTATAAGCCAAATTTCAGGCTCCTTATAATGATTTTCCTCAAGCCAATCTCGCCATTCTTTTCTATCTTTCGCATAGAAACTATTCATAAAAAGATTATAGACTACGTAGCTTCCGGAAGCGCTCTCATTGGTCTGAAAATTACATAACCAGGTTCCTGAGCTGAATCTCTTGTATGAATTTCTACCTTTATTTTCCACCCTTCGTTATCAGTTCGAGAATAACCACTTCCTGGATGAAGAAGCCTTGCTCCTATGTGACGTGGTCCTCTATCAATCGGGGCTAAACTTCTTGCTCCATTTGAAGAATTAATACTTGGAAAAATTCTTTCATCTAGCTCTACTGCTACACTTCCGCTTAATTTTACTTGGGGTAAAGTGCCAAACCAAATTCCAACAGGATGATTTTTTGGTACTTTCTCATAATACTTTCTTAGCTCAGCTCTGTAATCCGGTGCATTTGCCACTGTTGAAACATCTATTTCTTCAGTATCCCAAGGAATATAGTAGGCCTCGCCTTCTTCAATTCTAACTGCGATTCCAGAGACATTTTCCGAAGTTCTGTCATAGCGATTACTATAAACAAATTTCCACTCTCTTCCTTCTTTTCCTGTAATCTGTATATCATTTTCCATAGCAGCAACTAGTTCTTTTCCAATAATTGGATCTCCAGGCTCATAAAAAGCAAAAAGCTCTGTGCCTGTAGGAATTTTCAATGTTCTCTCACCGAGATTTGTTGCCATAACTCGCGATGGTGTTTCAGAACCACTCCCCAGATCATAAGCAAACATTCCACCAGCATTTTGAAGAATTTCAAGACCTAACTGAGCAAATCGACTCCTAGTCGCTACCTTAAGCCTCCTGACCCTTTTTAAATAATCTTGATCAGACATCTGTGGATCTTGAGGCGGCAAACTATCAGGCGGATAATAAACTGGTATCATTGCTCCCAAACTACGAACTTTTACTTCATGTAAAGTTACTGCATTTGCTCCATTCCAAAAAAATTTTGGTTCAGCTGGAGGAGTAGGCTCCCGATCAATTCTTTCTAATACCATAACGGGGGAATTATATTCTATATGAGGCTGAAACTCAACTACAGGTTATCCTTGTGCTGGAGATGCTGGTGGAACTTGTCTTACTACAGTAAATCTTAATCCTTGCTCTGTTGTTTGCGGTCTAGTGACTTCGGTTGTAACACTAAATCCTTTTTTTGCTACCAAAGCTATTGGCCAATCTTGCATTTGTCCGTTTCCTAAGGCACTTACACCTTCAGGCAAAGAATCCCTAAGTGCCACATCAACGCCATCTCCTATTCCAATCGCTTTAAGTTTTCCTCTAATTTGCCCTAAATAAAGATCTTCTACGATTCTATCTCTAAGCTCTCTTCGGTCATTTAAATCCATTCCCGCGTTTCCACTTCTAAATGATTCACTGACCACAGAAACTCCTTGAGCTAATATTCTAAGTTCGTTTATGGCTGCTTCATCTAAGTCAGCAACAATTGGACCAAGAAATAAATCTTCCTGATGTCACATAGAAGTTAAATGCGGATATGAGAGAAATCCTAATTTGCGTCTGCCATTCTGTGAACATTATCTCTTTTCTTTACTGCTTCTCCCTGATTTTCAGCTGCTGCAAGAATTTCTGATGCTAATTTTTCTGCAAATGAATGATAATCTTTATTTGACTTCGCTCTAGCTGCGTCAACTATCCAACGAAGTGCTAATGCTGTTCTTCTGTCTCCTCTAACTTCAATCGGGATTTGATAACTAGCTCCTCCAACACGACGCGCTTTAATTTCTGTCTTTGGACCGATATTCTGTACTGCTTTTTCAAAAATATCTAGTGCCTTCTCTTGCCCTGAGTCTGCCGAAGGGTTTTTAGCGAGAATTTCCATCATGTCATACACAATTTTTTGAGCAATAGATTTCTTGCCGTCTTTCATTATGTAATTAGCAAGTTTTGCTACGAGAACATTATTGTAAACTGCGTCTCCTTCAATATGTCTTTTTTTACTTACGTGTGCGTGTCTCATCTTTTTTAGTAATTAGATACTAGATATTAGTTACTAGTTCTATAAATTCATAAATCTTAAATCTTTAATCATAAATCAAACTAAGCAGCTGGTGCTGCTTCAGGCGCTGGTGCTGCCGGTGCTGCTTTTGGCGCTGCTGCTCCTTTAGCTCCTCTCTTTGCTCCATATTTACTTCTTGAACTTTGACGTCCAACTACTCCAGCTAAATCTAATTTTCCTCGAACTATGTGATACTTTACTCCAGCTAAATCCTTAACACGTCCGCCTCTTACAAGAACGATTCCGTGCTCAGCCAGAGAATGTCCTTCTCCCATTATATAAGCTGTAACTTCTGTTCTATTTGATAATTTAACTCTAGCTACTTTTCTAAGAGCTGAATTAGGTTTTCTAGGAGTCATGGTTTTAACTAAAGTTACAACTCCTCTTTTTTGAGGTGAATTAACTTCAGTGTAAACCCTGTCCTTAGCATTATAAAGTTTTCTAAGTCCAGTAACTCTGACCTTCTTCATTCTCTTGTGTCTTCCAGATCGGAAGAGCGTCGTGTAGGGAAAGAGTGTAGATCTCGGTGGTC
>CAYIUZ010000104.1:0-3580 GCA_964366705.1 uncultured Gammaproteobacteria bacterium
AGTTTTTCAGAGCTTAGAAATATCGGTAAAGAGAATGCAGCGCATGACTACATTTTATATATCGATGCTGATGAGAGAGTCAATGAAACTTTAAAGAAAAGTATTTTATATGAAATAAAATCTAACTCTTCGTACTCGGCGTACAGAATCAACAGAAAGAATTTCTATTTAGGAGAAAACGCATGGCCGAAAATAGAAAAACTTGAAAGACTATTTAAGAAAGAGAAATTAATGGGATGGAGGGGTGAAATTCACGAAAGTCCAGTAGTTGATGGAGATATAGGACAAATTGATGGAGCCCTTCTTCATTTTACGCATAGAAATTTATCCCAGATGTTAAAGAAAACGATTGAATGGTCAGATGTGGAAAGCAAAATTCGAGTTGAATCAAAACATCCAAAAATGAGCTGGTGGAGATTTCCCAGAGTCATGATAACAAGTTTCTTAAGTTCGTATATCTCACAAAAAGGGTATAAGATGGGAACAGCGGGACTAATTGAAAGCATTTATCAGTCTTTTAGTACTTTTACTACTTACGCAAAGCTTTGGGAGATTCAGAACAAGAAAATTTAAGGAAGAAACTTTTTTTCTTTAATTTCCTGGATGGTAAGTTTGTTTTTAGCGAATCTAAATAGGTAAATAATTTCAAGAATCCCAAAAGAATTTATTAGTAAAAGCCCCACAAACCAATATCTTTGATTTCCTTTAACTGCTCTCCAAAGTGCTAAACTTTTCCATAACATTGACCAGATCAGAAGAGCCATAATTAAAAATGGATTAATTCCTGGAAATGGGCTTATAAAATTCATAACTTAATCCTAGCATAAACTTTGATAAAAAATCAAAAATTGTTAGAATGAATTATATGAGGATTGGTATTTTTGACCCTTATCTTGATGATTTGGGGGGTGGCGAGAAATATATGATGACTATCGCCCAGGTGTTGTCTGAAAAGAATGAGGTTGATGTATTCTGGGACAATAAATCAGATCTTGATGGTCTTTTAAAAAGATTTTCCCTAGATCTATCAAGAGTAAAGATTGTTCCAAATATTTTTTCACCAAAATTCTCTACTCTTCAAAGATTTTTAGCTTCTAGAAAATATGACAGAGTAATTTTCTTAAGTGACGGGTCAATTCCACTGGTTTTTCCAAAGCTATTGGTTCACATCCAGCAACCGTTAGATAAATTGCAATCAAATACGCTTACTGGAAAATTGAAGGTTAAGAGGGTAAATGTCTTTTTCTGTAATTCGAATTACACAAAATCATTTATCGATGAAAAATTTCATCTAAAAACAAAAATTCTTTTCCCTCCAGTAAAAATTAAATCAACAAATGAAAAAAAAGAAAACATAATTCTTCATGTGGGTCGTTTCAGAATAAAAAACGTAAATAATGATGACTATAAAAAACAGCATATTATGGTAAGTGAATTTAAGAAAATGGTAGATAAAGGACTAAAAGGCTGGAAGTTTGTTCTAGCAGTTAGTGTAAATGAAAAAGCTATAAAGGCGTTTGAAGAAATGAAGAGTTTTGCTAAAAATTATCCAATTGAATTTTTAGTTAACAAGTCTAATGATGCGCTTTGGGAAACTTATAGTCGAGCTAAAATTTATTGGCATGCAAGTGGATATGGGGAAGATTTAAAAACTCACCCTGAGTTCGCTGAGCATTTTGGAATCTCTACAGTTGAAGCAATGGGCGCAGGAGCAGTACCAGTAGTGATTAATGCAGGGGGACAAAAAGAGATTGTAAAAGACGCTGATAATGGTTTTCTTTGGGACACACTTATGGAACTTCAGACCAAAACTTTAAAATTAATAAATAATGAAAAACTTTTAAATGATTTGTCTAAAAACGCTAAAGAAAAAGCTAAGGATTTTAGTGAAGAAAATTTTTCCGAGACAGTAAACGGATTTATAAATGATTAGGAGATTTATTCCTTATTTAGTTATTGTATTCTTTGTATTTGTCTTCTTTTGGCAATTTTTTGTAAAAGGACTTCTTCCAATCCCATCTGATACTATAATAGGTCTCTATCACCCCTATAGAGATTTGTATTCAAGCGATTATCCAAATGGAATTCCATATAAAAACTTTCTAATTACTGATCCCGTATGACAGCAATACCCCTGGAAGGATTTATCAATTGAGAGTTTGAAGAGGCGGGAAATTCCAATGTGGAATGCGTATTCGTTCTCTGGCACACCGCTGTTAGCAAATTTCCAGTCAGCCGTTTTTTACCCCTTAAATATTATATTTTTAGTTTTGCCTTTTAATTATTCCTGGTCATTTTTTATTATGCTGCAACCATTGTTGGCCGGACTTTTTTTATTTTTTTACCTAAGAAATTTAAAACTCGACAATTATTCAAGCTTATTAGGATCAATTATATTTTCTTTTTCGGGATTTTTTACTTCGTGGCTTGAATGGGGAAATATACTTCATACAGGTTTATGGTTGCCTTTAATTTTATTATCAATTGATAGAATTATTATTTCGAAAAATATTAAAAAATTGTTTGTTTGGTCTGGGATTCTTATTTTTTCAAGTGTTTCTTCTTTTTTCGCGGGTCATCTCCAAACATTTTTCTATTTATCATTATTTTCATCAGTTTATTTACTTATTAGAGTTTGGCAGAGTAAAAAGATAAAAAAGCTTGGAGTAGTACTTTTAATAACCTGGTTTATTACACTTCTAATAACTTCAATACAGCTAATTCCTACATTGAGATTCATTTTTCTTTCAGCAAGAAGCTTGGATCAAATATTATGGCAAAAGGAAGGATGGTTTTTGCCCTGGCAAAATTTAGTTCAATTTTTGGTTCCTGATTTTTTTGGAAATCCAACGACTCTAAATTATTGGGGAATATGGAATTATGGAGAGCTGACAGCATATGCAGGAATACTGCCGCTTATTCTTGTAATCCTAAGTCTAATTTTTAGAAGAGACAAAAAAACTTATTTATTTGGATCTGTATTTTTTGTTTCACTGTTATTTGCATTACCTAATTTTATTTCCAAATTACCATTCATCTTAGAAATTCCTTTTATTTCTTCCGCCCAACCAACAAGATTAATTTTTTTAGTAAACTTTTCATTGTCAATTCTTGCAGCACTTGGACTTAATTATTTAATAAAAAAAGAGAAGATAAGAGAAATTCTTTTTCCGATTGCAGCAATAGGTTTATTACTAGGCGTAATATTTGTATTTATTCAACTCGGAAATCAGTTTGGAATAAAACAAGAGAACTTAATTGTATCCAAGAGAAATTTAATATTTCCATCAGTAATTTTTGGAGCTTCAGCGATTTTATTCTTTTTATTTTTGAAATCTAAAGAAGAATTTAAGAAATACGTTATTTGTTTAATTATTTTTATAACAGTTTTTGATCTCTTCAGATTTTCGTGGAAATTTAATACATTTTCAAAACCAGAATATTTATTTCCCAAAACAAAAACTTTGGAGTTTATTGCTCAAAATATTGGAAATCATAGAATTGCTACAGCTGACGCAAGAATTCTTCCTCCTAATTTTTCTTCAGTTTATAAAATCCAAACTGTCGAAGGATATGATCC
>CAYIUZ010000105.1:0-3577 GCA_964366705.1 uncultured Gammaproteobacteria bacterium
AATCGTGCGTAAGTGTGAGAGAAAGCGGCGGATTGAGTGCGTCCGCAATCTATCTATCACCCTACCGTTTTCTATTACCTTATAAGTGAAATTCATATAAGATTAAGCTCCTTTCTTTTTTGGTCAAAAAGTTCCTTCCCTGTTTTAAAAGTGCTATCTTTATTCCCTGAACTTATACTTCTGTTCAGTGTAAATTCGTCAGGTTGGTGTATTGTTTTTTCTGTAGGTTTATCTTTTTGATTGTCGATGTAGTTAGAGCCTAGCGAAATCTTCCAGTAGCTTGGAATGTAAAGAAGCGACCTTCCTATACCTCGCGAGTGTTTGATTAAATAACCTTTTTCTACTAATTCATTAGTATATTTACGGACAGTGTCTCTGTTCAGCCCAAGGTGTTTAGCCAATGTACCAACCGATGGCCAACAACCATCATTCTTACCCTTAAAAGTCAGTAATAGAATTAATGTAAATCTGGCCAGAGCTGATACCTCAGGATTCTTAATAAAAGCCTTTCTAAACCCATAAAAGGATTGTTTGTCTTTTGGTTTAAAATTATTTGTCTCCATTTTTATTTATCTAAAACAAAAATCAGCCTCTGATGGAGCTCAGGAGGCTGACGTTTGTTGTCAATTGACCCTTCGCGTTTTAAAATTAATACGAGCTCCATCAGGAAACTTACAGCGGTTTCATTTTTAACAGCGAAGCCGCTGTTTTTTTGCTTCTAATATAAGTCTGAACTTGTTTTCAGCTTTTTATAACCTGTCGGGAAAATTGCTTAAAATGAAGCTAGTTTTGATGGAGAACTTCATTGAAAATTAAATAATTAAACAAACTTGGATGGGAAATTATTTAACAGTAAATAACTCAGGCAGTGATACCCTTAATGCCCGAGCAATTTTTGTTATGACTTTAATAGAGGGGTTCCTTTTACCAGACTCAATGAGGTTTAAGTAACTGTAATCTATTTTTGCAAACTCTGCTAATTTCTCTTGAGTTAAACTTTGTTTTATTCTCAATTCTTTAATTCTCTTGCCTAGTTTTTCCCTTACAGTAGCCATAAATTCAGTATGGCTTCTATGCAACGACAAGTTTATTGTTTATAATCAAATCGTAGGCATTGTTTCAGCTATAAATAGTTGTTTATATTAAAAAATGAGAAAAAGAAAAAAGGTAATATCAAATAAACCCACGGCATCTAATGCACCCAATAATAACCTTGTGCTCATAGCAGTTGTTGTTTCCTTATTCTTGATAGGAAGTGTCTTTTTGTTTAACTCCAAGATAGATAAGGTGTTAACTAATTCAAAAACTGCATCATTAAACGAAATATCAACACCCAGCCCTAACCCCACCCCGATTCCTCCCACGATTACAAGAAATCCAAACATTGAAAGTTCTAAAAAGACAGTACCTGTCCTGTTTATGAACAAAACCATTAACTGTCTCCCAGAGGGAGTAACTTACGTACAAAATGTTGTGAGTGAATACAATCGGAGAATGGATGGTAATATGGCGGATTATAAAAGTTGTTTGGATAAATGCTCAAACAGCTATAGCAAATTCTTAGATGATTGCAGTTCAATCAACAATGACGTAGATTCCTGTGTTTCATCTGGAAAACCAACATTTGAAAAATGCGGCCTAGAATGCAAAAACACAGCAAGCGAGAACAGTAAGAAAATTCTTGATAATACTAAAAGTGCCGTTCCAACAATATCAAAATATTGCACTACGAGTTAATGAATAGTTAAGATGAATATCGTCACGACTTCTGTTCCTAATAAGAATAAGCGTAATACGGAGAATGATGAAGAGAATGATTTAATTAAAAAGGCACTATTGCTCTCACCACTTGTCTACAATGCAACCTTAAAATTTCAGGAAAGCTTTTGTAAAGATGGGAACTATAACAAAATAAATGAAAAAATAGTTTTAGTAGAAGGTATTTATTTTCTTCTTCATTTAGTTGATAGGAGCAGCTTTGCTATTTTAGGACCCGAAAAAAGAGACACTTTTATGAAGGTAGTAGAAAATGAGATATTTGAAAAAGTAATTGAGTCAAACAAATTAAGGAGAACGCTCATTGAGACTTATTGTATGAGACAAAAGATGTATTCAAATTATGTTTGGGGAGAAAAACTAAAATCCGAAAGTCCTGTGGGAACATTATTGTGGGAATTTGGAAAGATAGTTGCAGAAATGATTGAGGAACCGAAATCTGAAAAAATTATGTACGCCAAAATCGACATGTTTTACACCTTGAAATATTTCTACCCTGATGTAAAAAAACTCTTGAATACTGGGAAAATCTCTCCTGCTTACCTATCAAAAAAATAATTAAGGGCGTGTGGAGGTGTTACATATAACCAGTACCTCTACATAAAGTAAGTTCTACGGGAAAGGGTTTTATTAATAAACTCCGAGAGAAATGTCATTAGGTATAAGGTAAAGAAAAATAATTTATTTTTATACAATATATTCCTTATGCTTATATTATGGTTTGCTATACGAAAAGTTAGCAATTTTATTCAAAGCCTAAACATAAATGTGCGAAATTTATACAAATAATGACAATAAACAAACAGAATCGGACTAGATTTTATTAAAATACAGAGTAAGGGCTATCTTTGTCTAATACCCCGAATATAAAGACAAAAAAACTTTCCCCAAATTCAGTAAAATGATAAGTTAATCCTCCGCCACCTATCGTTGCATCGGTGCCTCTATTAACAAGATAGTAATTTGCTAAAACAGCAATTGCCTGATGAGTTAATTGAGTATTTATGCCTTTATCTTCAAAAAAACTTGCTATTCCAGCAGCTTCAAACTTTCTCAAGGAAGGTTTACTTTCCTTATTAAATTCATAAATTTTTCCTAAAACAGTTAGGTGAAATGGATTAAGAGCATCAAGTATATCTACAAACAATTCTCTTTCGTCATACGATATCTTAGATTTCAGTGTTAAATTAACCAAAAGGTTTGACATTGCTTCCACCTTTTGTTTTCTAGAGTCTTTTATAAGTGAGGCAAAAGCCATAGCAAATACTCTTTTCCCTTTTTCGGTAGTATAAAACTCATTATCAATGTACCTTTTTTCTACAACCTGAAGTCTGGCGTGAAGTTTATGAAGTGCACCCGTAATTTCTTCTTGTTTTTTCCTATTATACTCACCCGTAAACAATGAGTTAACTGCAGCTGAAATTGGATTTAATTGTGAAAGAGCTTGTACAGGAGAACTTGCAGCAATTTCTAAAATATAATCTTTTACAAATGTTGGTACAATTACTGCGCTTTTGTTCTTCATTATCTGTAAACTAAAACAGTATATTTTTCATAATATTCTATCTGACTTTCCCAGGCTATGCTTCCCACACAATTACCTCCGTATACAGCCACAAATAATAACACAGCTTACCATCCTAGAGGTATTATGTAAATTATTTAGTCAAATAGACAATCTATCTTAAATCAGGTATGTATATAGGCGTGGTTTGGTTAAGGAAGTAGTTTCTTATTTCCTCCAATCCCCGCAACACAGGTTCAAACTGAAACAAATTTTCGGGAAACATTGGGTTATCTT
>CAYIUZ010000106.1:0-3559 GCA_964366705.1 uncultured Gammaproteobacteria bacterium
AAGGAGATCCTGGAAAATCCAGATTTTATGTAGCGCTTGATGACGAAATAATGCGTATTTTTGGTGGGGATAGTATCGCAGGAATTATGACTAGATTTAATATGCCTGAAGATGTGCCTCTTGAGCATCCAATTGTGTCCCGCGCTATAGAACAGGCACAGGTAAAAGTGGAAGGATTTAATTTTGATAATAGAAAACAGCTTGTGGAATATGACGACGTACTTAATAAACAAAGACAAATTATTTATGAAAGACGACGTGAAGTTTTAGAAAACGCGGCTGATCCGTCTAAAAGTTCAAAAGATGTGGTGTTAGATAATTTAAGAGGAAGCATAGTTCAGATTGTTAACTCAGCAGCGCTTGTGGTAGATGGAGCAAATGATTCAAAGAAGATTATTGAGGAATTCTCAACTATTATTCCTTTTGATGAGGCTTCACGAACTGAACTTGAAAAACAACTTGATGGCAAGCCTGAAATTGCTAAAAGGATAGAATTCCTGACTGAAATAGCAGAGAAAATGTATGTAAGCCGGGAAAAACAGGTAGGCGAAAAAACAATGCGTCAGGTCGAGAGCTTTGTAATTCTTTCAGTGATTGATAACTTATGGATGGATCATTTAGACGTAGTTAATAATTTAAGAGAAGGAATTAGGCTTAGAGCTTATGGACAAAAAGATCCCTTAGTCGAATATAAAAATGAAGCATTTAAAATGTTTGAAACTCTCATGAATGGCATAGATGATGAGATTTCTCATAGAATTTTTAAGGTTCACATCGCAACCCCAGAACACCCTCATACTCATGTTCACGAAGAGCCGGCAGGCGGAGAACTGGGAGCTGATGAAGTTTCGAATCGGCAAACGGCAAACAGACTACAGACTACAGCAAAAAAGAAATCGAATGTAAGTTCGGCAAGCTTGGCGTCGACCCCGAGTATCCCGATAGTAAGTTCGATAGTAATCGGTCCAAGTTCGAGTTCTCCGGCAGTCGGTAGTCCGGATGCTGTAAGCGGCAAAAAAAAACTTGGGCGAAATGATCCTTGCTGGTGTGGAAGCGGGAAAAAATACAAAAAATGTCACTATCCCAATTAACAAATTTTCAAACTATTTATTGTTTGGCCTATATTAGCAGTTTATCTCAGGATCGTCCCCAATAAGTATTCGCAGTCCCTCGAAGCTTCAGCGAAGTGGGGAAAAAATGCTATTGCTCAACTTCTTATCGGGAACAAGTGTATTGTGCTCCTGGAGGACAGCTCGAAGAAGAGCTTTCACCGCTTGTAGGAAGGGGTGCCTGCGTAATTGGTTCTTCTGTTGGAATAGACTCAGTTGTTTCCTCAGTTTCTTCCTGATTTAATTCATCAGGGCTAGCCTCAGATTCAGAAGTAGAGGTAGATGAATCTATTTCTTTTGACAATCCCTCAGTAATGTAGCTTGCAGGATTTAGCCTGAATCCAGTATCCCAGCCAATATTTCTTCGAAGATCCCTATATAAATCAATAGCCGCCCTATCTCCTCCGGAAATCTGGGAATTATTGGCTTTCATATATAAATAATTATTCCAATTTTCTTGATATTTTGAAGAACCAGTTTTAAATGCATCTCTGGCCTCTGAAGAATTTTCGAAAAATCCGCCGGCAATAAAATCCACTGGTGCATCATCGGGATGAGGTGGAGGAACATCAGTAATACTGACTTTTGATCCGTCTTTGTCAGTAAATTCCAGACGTGGATTATTCTTTTTTATCTTTTGAAATGCCGTAAGATCCGGGCCGAAATCAAAAGTAACTGGATTAAAAGTAAAGCTGGCTTTATCATTATTAATATCCCTAATAGTTATTGGACTTGGAGGAGTATTATTTGATCCGGACTCTGATAAAATATCTCCCGCACTTCTTGAGTCAACTTCTTTTCCTCTACAGCAAACTGTTCTTCTAGGATCATCAAAAATAACAATTCCTCCGGTATTTTTCACATACTCCTCAGCTTTGGGGATTTCTGCTAAAGAGGTGGCATAATAATTGTTGGGATTCATTAACTGAATTTGTCTATTCGCATAATGTCTTCGCTGTAAAATAGTCATAGTATCCATTGGATTTGGATTTTTTATTTCAACTCTAAATACATTTGTTTTTGACACATAAACTTCATTAGGCTGGATAGAAGATTCAAAATCTACTTTCTGGGTTTGTGGATTGTAATGAAGCGTTTTAGCGCCATATTCAATATAAGTGTTGGAAACATCTTTCCATTGAGGTGTTATACGAATAGCCTGAAGATTATTGGAAAGACCCTGCTGACTTAAAAATTTCTGCAAGTTTTTTGCTTCATCATAGCCAAATCCTTTCTGTTCAAGCGCAGCTCTTTCTCTTTCTAAAATCTGGATTTTCTGGGTATATTCTTTCCAATTGAAAATATTGTTATCTATTGTAAGTACTGTAATTGATTTATCTGTAATCTCATAAGAATTTTCACCGATTTTTTGAACATCTTTAATCTCATAAACTATTTTTCCTTGGGATAGGTCAAGTCTAGGCGAAGGCGCAGGTTGAGAAAGTCCCTGGGCAAATGCCTGGTTAATTAATCTAAACGCTGATTTTTTTTCTAATTCTACCTTTTGGAGTCGTACCACAGGCCTAGAATATCCTCCAGGATCAAGAGCTGTTTCGACCCACCCCACTCCATAATCCGGATGGAGAATTACAAATGCTGCTTGACCTGACGGTATATTTAAAAACAAAGCAGAACCACTCTTGTCGCTAAGTTTAATATCAACCGGTAGAGAAGTGTTAGGATCTAGCCTATAAACAAGTGCATTTGGAATTTCTTTATTCTGAGGACCCACCACCACCAGACGAATATTGCCCGGCTTAAGCGGAATAAGAGTAGCTTTTTGGGCTCCCGCTTTTATTGTTTGGGTTTCATATCCAATTGCAGATATAGAAAGAGTATCGCTTTTTTTTGCCTTAATCCTGAAAAGTCCATCTGCTCTTGATTCTGAAGCATAATTTCCTGATGTAATTATTGCTCCTTCGACCGGTTCATTTTTGGTATTAATAACTTGTCCAGCAATCGGCTGAGGATTTACTTGATATCTGAAATAATCTAAAAGAAGAAAAGCAGTAACTAAAAGAATAAGTCCTAGAATTATCCATCTTCTTTTTGGAAATTTGAAATCCTTAAAGAATTTAAGATTTTTAAGAGAAGAAATATTTTTATTGATTTCTTCTTTAACACTTTTTTCTTCCATGATGAATAAAAATGTTGTTCCTAACAATACTATGAGCACTATTTTGTTATATGTCAAGCTTCGGACTCAAGTTGACAAAAACTTTGCTCTATGCCTTACTAAATATTAGGATACACATGAAAAAAATAATCCCGCCCGCAATTCTCCCCTTTTTTATTAGCTTAATTATGTTTTTTATCTTCATCACTCCCGCCCAGGCAATAAATTTAAACGGGGAATGGACTGCCGAGAAAGGTGCGAAGGCGGAACTAAGCCAATCCGGTGACACATTTTCATTAGTAGTTACATATTCCCGTTTCGAGAAGTTGATTGG